>JAOUKW010000150.1 GCA_029882335.1 Candidatus Heimdallarchaeota archaeon
GGTTTGGGTGAGGCCTGGTTCTTCGGATCAGAACGAGCCTGGACTCAGTGAGACGCAAGAAGTCGTAACAAGGTGCCCGTAGCGGAAGCTGCGGGCGGATCACCTCCTAAGAACTTTGGGGGGAAATTTCCCCCCATTTTTTTCTTTTTGTTATGGATTTCCAAGCAATGATTGTGTGTAGGAATAGGAACGGAGTAACGAGTAAAGGTAGTTTAAACATGTACCAGTGATTGGATGGTAAGGGTAGAATTTTTTTTTGAGTTTGGTTGATTGTTTAATATAACAAATAATGTATTTCAATATTGGTATTACGCAATAGTACATGAACTAGTCATTGAGTAGTAGGAGTGTTTAGAGATAATCATTTTTTTATTTCTTAATTTCAATTGTATGACTTCTAAGTGATTTACTAATAGGATCTATATATCCATTATATATTCTATAAATTTTGGGTAAAGACTTAATAAATTCAGGTATTTCTAATTTTTGTATGGTTGAAATTTTTAGTGCTCCCAGATTTTTTAAATTTCCCATTGACTCTGGAAGTGAAGTAATTTGACTGTCCCATATTGATAATTTTTTAAGATTAATAAGATTACCAATAGACTCTGGAACTGAAGTGATTTGACTATTCCAAATTATCAATTCTTCAAGATTAATGAGATTACCAATTGACTCTGGTAGGGTTGAAAGTTGATCAAAACTAATTGTTAACCTCGTTAATCCAGTTAATCTACCAATTATATCCGGAATACAATCTAGCTGAATAGAACTTATGGATAAGTGTTTTAGTTTCCTTAGGTTAGCAATTGTATCTGGAAAACCATTAAATTTATCCGAAACAATAAGTAGGGATTCTAGATTGATCAATTTCTCTATAATGTGGGAGATTGAAATATAATTTGCAAAAACCTTTAAGGATTCAAGATTGGTTAGATTTCCTATGCTATCAGGAATGCTTAAGAGATGAACATTAATACTAAATATCTTTAAATTTTTCAGGTTTCCAATACTTTCAGGGAGTGTAGTGATTTTATATTCACTCTTAATCTCATTAGATATATAAAAAGTTTTTAAAGATAATTTATGTCAATAGGATCAAGGATCATTTTCTGACCTAATAGTGTAAATTCAAAAACATCTTTTAGATATTCTTTGATGATGGTGTCAAATCTTTTTCTCTCAAGAAATTCAATACAAAAGGTATCATTATCATGGATCCAAATCAATTCAAATGCCTTATTTTTCGTAGAATGCATCTGATTTATCTGAAGTTTAATTTTTATGGGATTATTATGGATATTTCTTAAGTTAATTAGGTGAGAAGGAAATGTTGAATTTATTCCCCAAGTTCTCGAAATATCTTTACAAGTAAACATCTGATATATCCCAATTAGAATAAACATTGACAATGGAACCATTATGTAATCATGGAATATATCTAATTTAAATTGAAACTCAAAATTTCCGTATAGATCTGTAACAATTAACAGATAGAATAACATGAAAAATAACTGACATATTCTTTCAAAAATTACTCTTGTAAATGGCAAATTAAACCTAATTGCAATAAAAAATACGATTAATTCACGAATCAAGAATATTGTAAATATACAATAAGCAATAATATAAAGCGTTGTCCAATAATTAACACTACTAAGAAAAGTTACTATGCCTTATTCAAAAATTATCTAGACCAATGTCTAGTTAACTAGAGAGGTATAGGTTTATTCTACAGAGAATTAGCAAGATTCAAAAATATCTAGATCTAGATGAATAAGTGTTGAAATTAATCAAATTAGATCCAGACAATTTTCAAAAGGTACTTTTTTTACTTAAGAATTTATTTCAAGCAAGGTTTCCAGACCAAAAAAAATCAGAAAATTCATCAGGTGCTCCAAGAAAATGGTCTAAATGGTTAATTGTTGCTTTAGGCTTCTTGGGTGCAAGTCTGGATTTTACTTGGCAAGAATACACTCATCAATTAAAGAAAATAGAGAATGTTCTTCAGGAATTTGGTGCTGTAGAGGCTCCAAAGAAAACTTCTATTTATAATGCCTGGAAATCCATTCCGTCATCTCAAATTAAGAGTATGACAACACAAGTATCAAGATTATTGGTCCAAGAAAATGAAGATTGTGCCATAGATAGTAGTGGGTTTTTACTGAAAGTAGGTTGTATATGGCGATTTATTAAATACTCCAGTTCTGAATTGAGACGATCATCCAAACGATTTTACAAGTTTCACATTGTTGTTTCTACAGTATCCAAGACAGTATTAGCAGTGGATCGGTCTAAATCCCCAGATCATGATTATCCAATGGGACGAAAGCTAATTAAAAAAGTTGGTACGCGTTTATTTTCTAAAATCAGTAATAATTATGCAGATAAGGCGTATAATGGTCGATCACTAAGCAAAGATCTTGCAGAATTTGGTGTGAGACATATTGTGGAACCAAAATCTAATGCTGTAGATCATGGAACAGACTCTTTTCAAGATTGTAGTTTACGACTCTATAAAAACTCACCTCAACTGTGGAAACATACATTCAAACATGGTAAAAAATCTGCCGTAGAACAGATATTTGGAGAAATAAAAATACGAAACAATGCCCTCAATTCTCGTAAACGGAATTTATTGAAGAAACAAATCCTTCTTCAATTTTTGCTGTATAATTTAAATAAAGCTATGGAGTTGGAGATCTGGAGGTGATGAGAATTTTTGAATAAGACATTACTATTATTAATAGAATGGTAGGTATGAAAAGCAAATTTGCAAAAAATCTACCATCTCTATATTTACTTATCCCGTGTGTAATCATAAACAATTTACAGTTATTCAACATATAAATTCTATGAATTGACAATTAGATAATTTATAATCAAGGGACAAATTAAATGCGTTGAGCACCTACAGAGGCCTTCTGAATTTTAAAGCGTGACAAAATTTCACCAAATAATCTATGAAATTTTATGGAATAATGTTTTTATAATTGATATCTAACTCTTGGTTATTTTTGATAATCCAGAAATCTGAATTAATTGTTACTGCAAATGAAATACAAAATACATTCAAATTAGATAATTACACCAAATAAATATGAAATTCACTGATATTGTTTTATGTTTTTAAATAAAATGTGAATAACCATTTTACTTATTTGAATAAAATGAGTAAAACTATTATTTCTGCTAGCTTAGAATCAATTAAATAACTCAAAGTCGATTAATCTCACTTAACTGTTGGTTTAAATGATCTAATCCTGCCCAATTTGGTGGTGAAAATTCTTTACATTTTTCATATGACATTAATGCATTATCTTTGTCTTTTAAATTAATGTACAATTTTGTTATATTAAACCAAATAACATGATTATTTTCATAAAATTCTAATAGTTTGTTATATCCATCTATTGTTTTTTGAGGAAAATATTCAGAAGAAACTTGTACATATGCTATCCAATTTTCAGGATTATTTGGTTCAAGTTTAACAACTTCTTCAATATATGCTTGAGCTTGAAGCATATCAAATGAATTCATATAAGCTCTTGCAAGTTCTCTTTTCGCATTAATATTTCCAGGCTCAATTTCCAATATTTTTTCTAGATAATGCACAGGAGCTTTTATATTAACGGTATTATTCTCAAGTTTTGCGAGAAAGAATAAGGTTTTGATGTGATTAGGATCGAATTCAAGTATTTCATGTAAAATCATTTTTATTTGTTCTATTTCATAATTAATGATTGGTATGTTTTCTCGACCTCGATTTGTATATTGATATACAAATGCTAATAGTTCTGCTTTTTGAAATCGTGCCTGAATACTTCTTCCATCTAATCTAATTGCTCTGTTTAAACATTTTAATATATTCTTCAGCCCTTGCATAATATTGTCATATTGAGTAATAGAAGTAGGAGTATATGTAACAATTCCCACGTCTATCATAAAATCCTCAATAAATAATTCATTGTAACTTTTAATAAGAGGGCGTAATTTCTCTTCATATTCTTTTGGATCATGATATGCAGGATTTAAAATTTCATTAAAAAGGCATTTACTAAGTCCAATCCATCCTTCTGGATTATTTTCTTCTATTTCAAGGGATTTTAAGTACAATTTTTTTATTACACTTGGATTACCGAAATTTTCTGAAATTGTAGCTAATTGACTATAAATTTCATAATTAAAGGTTATATTAATTTTATGTAAGATGAATTCAAAAAAACTTTGAATATTTTGGTCATCTCTGTAAATCTTATTCTCTTCTGGAACATAGTTTTCCTCAGTCTCATCTGTTCCCAATGTTAGCCCTTTAATAAAATTAGATAATAAAAGTTGCAAGTGATGTTTTATTTCAGTCTTATTATCCGATGATTCATTTAATTCTTGATATGTAGAGTAAAATTCTGTTAGAAATGCAGAAAATGCCATAATAGTGATAAAATAACTGGACATAAATAATTATGTTATTTTGTTATCCTGAAATGTTCTTAACCAAATAAAATTGTTACAATATATCTAGAATATATGTGGTGTGACTAAATATACGATTAATTTCGACAGATTTGTATGGTATAAAACATGGAAAAGCTAATTTTCTTTTTTCTTTTTTTGTTATTTCTAGTTATCTCTCATTAGTCTCACAAATTGTTTCTCAACAAATTTATTACTCAAATATAAATGAAGTCAAATATCCTCTGTTGTACCAAGCATAATGAATTTGGAAGAAGTAAATCATTACTAATATATATCCTGTTATGGCTATTAGTACATAATTAAATTTATATTTTTTAGAATCTACTGATAAAGTATTGATTACTACTTATTGGCAAGTTGATGTAGAAGTATTTGATAAATATGGTATAAAGAAACTTCGTCCACTTGATAAATGTATAGATTACCTTTTAAGAAATTTTCCCCAACGATTTCCTGATAAACAAACTGCAACAACTCGTGCAAAACAGAGCATAAATTCATTTAAAACAGGTTGCCAACAAATAAAGCAAAAAGGTATTCCTTTGAAATACTTTGCCAATCCAATATTTATTTCTCCAATTCATTATCAACAGGACAAGGTAATTCCTGCAAAAGAGATTTTAGATGGTGCCAACTTTGCAAGAAAACACTGGTTAATAGATCAATTCATCGAATTGACCCATTTGTGTTGGAAATACGAGGTTTTTGAAGCTACCTTTAATTTTGCGGAAAACCATGGGATTGATTCAACTGGAAATTTGGTTTGCATAGATTTTGGAGAGCTTGAAATAACAGAAGAACAAAGAATAAAAAATAAAAAATTTAAAAAATCCAAGATGGAAATATGCTCATACAATGCGAGCGGATATCAAAGGTGAATTACGAGATTATTATTTTGAGAAAGCTGAAAAAGCATTTAACATAGATGAATACAAAAAACTTTGGGGGATCAATTTTGATCAAAAATAAAAATTAAAGAGAGAAATGTATCTAAACTGATAAACGCACCATAATTATGTATCTATTCAACTCAATACATATTCAATAAATACACAATTCCTAATTTTATAATTATATCAATTGCAAACGTATATCCTAACATTTTAAAATTTTCACGTTAAATTTGATTTATAACTTGTAGAGGTTTAAAATGGATGAGAAATCACTCCGATTTAATAAAGGTAAATGGATAAGAAAAATAACCATACCAAATTTAGATCGCTTAATTTTCATAGATATAGAGACTGATTTAGCATGTGAGCGAGTTTGGATGATTGGATTGTTACAAGGGAATGAATTGGTTCAACTGCTTGCAGAAAATTGGAAAGAGGAAGAAAAAATACTTGATGATTTTGCGAATTATTTAGAGGGTTTACCATTTAATCCGCTTGTTTTTTATTCTGGAACTAATTTTGATATTCGTGTTATTTGGAATAGAGCAATAGCACTGAATAAGACTAAATTAATAACTACACTGAGAGGGAGGATGTGGATTGATTTACTATTATTGTTACAGAAGGGTTATGTTCCAATTTGTGGTAGTTATTCATTAAAGAATATTGCAACTGAATTTAATTATGAATTATCACAGGATGATTATAATGGATTGAGATTGGCATTAGAATATCTTTCAATAATTAGACATAATCAAAAATTACCAGAGGATTTCAAGAAGATCGCATACGAGTATAATGCAGATGATGTTTTTCTTATACGAGATATTATTGCTAATAATCAAGATAAATTCGAATTCTATCCGATACAAAAACCTGGAAAAGATCCGTCATTAGATAAGATCAGATCAATGATACTTAGTAAAAATAATGCTAAATCCTATTACAGAATTAATGTAGCTCATGAAAATGAAAACGCGATGAAATTTGAGGTCATGAAATATGGAGTTACCTTACCCCAAGTTATTGTGAACAAGAAGTCAACTACATTAAGATGGACTGGAAAATTGGCAAAATCCCGAATACAGACTGAATTCTGGGATCGATTATAGGTATTCTATCATTTTTCCAGATAAATCTCGTTGAATTTCAACCAAAAGTATGTTTAAAATTCACTGAATGTGAAATTGGATAGATTCAGATTCACTCTGTATCCTCTAACATCAAAATCACAGATGAAACCAATCTTCAGGATTGCTTAATTATAGGTCATACTCTCTAATTTTATAAAATATGCATCTGATTAAATAATTTAACCAAACTTTGGCAGAAAAGTATTTTTTATAGAACTTACTACAATACATATGGCAACCTCAATAAAGATAAAAGATTCCACAAAAAAACAACTTGATGAATTACAGGCAAGGATATTATTGGAATTTGGAATTAAATTAAATCACCAAGAGATAATGGAGCGTGTAATTCGATTAGGTAGTGAAAATATAAATCTAGTTATGATGGAAACTAAACCATTAACAAAAGAAAAGGTAGACCATATCTTATCCTTATCTCAAGATTTTGGAATTAAAACAGACCCAGATTTAATTGATGATATATTATATGGAGGTGAAAATGATTAAATTCTTTGTTGATACTTCATTTTTCATTGGATTATTAAATAATCGAGACAAATTTCATAAATTAGCTGTAAATAAATTAAAATCTTTGTATAAAGAAAAAGGTAATCAATTATACACCTCTGATTATGTAATAGCAGAATTATCTAATTTCTTAGTAAAAACAACAGATATTAATAATGCAATAAATTTAATTGATGAAGTAATTAATGAGGAATTTTGTAAAATTTTTTATTCAAATAAACAGATTATACAATATTCATTGTCTGTATTTAGAAAGGAAAGATCTGAAACTAAACCTTTGAATCTTACAGATTGTATTGTTGGAGTTTCAAATGTTTTGCTAAAATGTGATGAATTATTGTCTTTTGATGAACGATTGAAAAATTATAAGATAGAAATTGGTAGAAAAATATTGTAGTTAAAATACACAAAATTAGTAAATTCATTAACTTAGGAATGAAAAGACCTATTAATCGCAAAAGGTTGTTGATGTGTTGAAATAATGAGATCCCTATTAATCAATGAGAATATGCTCATAAATTTTAGTTAACCAAATTAATAATAATGAATATCTAGCTAATATAATGCTACAATTAAGAATGAGATACAAAACTTGTAAATGATAAAATTACTTAGTGAGCTTTTTTTTTCAAAAATTAAAAAGAAGCTTTGTCTTCTGTAATGATAAAACATCTGTAAAATATAAGCATTAAATTACATAGGATAAATAAAATTAAATTATACTTTATTTGTTTTAGTTAATGTGTGTAGATTTCCAAATATCAAACAGATATTATTAGACATCTATGGTGTTCCTAAATTGCCTTTTGACGATCGAGAAAAGATAATATCCAAATTTGCTCGTTTGAATAGAAGTAATAATGAAGGAGTACTCGCATATATTTATTTGGCAAATTTATACCTAATACAAGGATAATTCAGTTTAATTGATACGTTAATTAATCGTAATATAATTCATGAGACTGAAGATGAGCTTGTAAATTATTTGTTCTATGATTTTTATGAATCTTATTATATCGGTTTGCGTGATTACAGAAATGATTTTGAAAATGCAATTACGTTTTCGGAAAAAAAGTATCTAAGTTATCAAAAACTCTGTAATGGTGTTAAAACGTGGGAGTTGGAATGGATACAGTTGAATTATGAAGTTTCAGAACTTTATAAATTAAAAAAATCATCAGAGATAGTTGAGCAAATTGAAAAAATACAAAGTCGGATTATATGTAGCTTTGGTACTTCATTTAAAACCTGACATAAAACAAAGTAATATTAAATCTATGGCAAGTAAATCATGACATCTAATATATTAACAAGGTAATTACTTTGAAATCCTTCCTTAAATTTTAATCGCTCATATAATTAAATTGTGTAGTAAATTGTTTTGAATAAGAATTTGATTTGTTAAATATCGAGTTCAATTTTTATTTTAATTCTCACATTTTTCAATGAGTGTTAAATAGAAATGAAAATCACTTTTCAAAAAATAGATAATGTTGATCTTTGAGTGTAAGAATTAATATCCTAATATTTATAGACAAGTGACAGTCATACTATTGAAGTTGAAGGTAATACCTATACATCTGATATTATTATTTTAGCTACAGGTAGTGAACCGATTATCCCACCTATTCCCAACTTAGATCAAGTGAAATACTATACCAATTTTGATTTACTAACCATAAAAGACTTGCCAAAAACCTTAATGATAATTTGAGGAGGAAGAATAGGTCTTGAATTTGCTCAGGTATTCCATAATCTTGGGAGTAAAGTAATTATTTTTGAGGGTACTGACCACTTACTACCTGGAGAGGACATTGAAATTAGTGACTACATCAAGGAGCATCTGATAGCTCAAGGGATACAGATATTTACAGGTAATTTTGTTGATGCTGTACGTCAATCCACTATTAATGGATCTAACCAAATACATGTTAAATTAAGTAGAGGGCCGAATTCTGGAGAATATTCTGGTGATGTATTGTTGGTAGCAACAGGAAGAAAACCACGAGTACACGAATTGAATTTAGATGAAGTTGGTATAGTATATTCCGATAATGGAATACAAGTTAATGGATTTCTCCAAACTTCAGTACCTAATAT
>JAOUKW010000551.1 GCA_029882335.1 Candidatus Heimdallarchaeota archaeon
TTCTTAATTCTCGGTGAATAAACATTAAAAGGTCGAACCACATTGAAATTTTTATTGAATAATTTTGCAAATTTAATAGTATACAATTCTGCTGTTGCTTTAGATATTCCATACGGACTTAATGGGTCTTTTTGGGTTGAGGGTGGTATTGGAATCAATTTTGGATGTCCAATAACTGCTGCAGAACCTATTGTAACTAAATGTTGAATATTATTTTGATTTGCACCATTCAGCAGATTTAATGTACCCATTATGTTAATTTCTGCATCATGAATTGGGTCTTTAATTGAGTTTGTTACAAAAATTTGTGCTGCACAATGAATTATAGCTTCTACTTTGTGGTCCTTGAGACATTTATTTAAACTATCTTTGTCTAAAATATCTCCCTCAACTAATATTGAACCATTGGGTGGACTACTTATTTTATTACTTGTTAAATTATCATAGATAACAATTTTTTTTGCATAATTCTCTTCTATTGCTTGTTCCGCGATGTATGAACCAATTTGACCCATTCCCCCAGTTATCATCATAGATTCAAAAATCATACTAATCACCACTAATTTTTAATATAAATTAATCCTTAGATACATTTCAATCTATAATATTCTGCATTTTTAACTGAGTATTAATAATCCAAAGTGTGATATAATTATTATGATTATTTTTATTACTAGTTGAATTTTTCTTCCTTGGTAATATTTTTTTGAAATTTAGCTAATACTTATTATACGTGCATCATTATAATTTATTTTTTTGTTTTAGTTAGTTTTATATTATTTTATTGAGTGAATTGCTTATTTTGCTGCAATTAATTTTCTTTAGTTGTCTTTAATTCACCATTTACAATATCTCCATTTGCTTTACCCACAAAAAATATAAAGAAGAAACTTATAAATAAAATTTGAAATAAAAAGTAGATAAAAATAATTATAAATGAGTTAATGAGTGATTTTATATTTAGAATTCCAAATGTTAAAGCCATGATAAGTCCTATTACTCTTCCTAATGAATCAAATGAAAAATAACCTCTTCCTTGAATATACGAGGAGAGGATAATTGATGTTGTTTGAATAATTGGAGTTAATGAAAGTAATACAATGAGTACAAAACTTGACTCAAATTCCAATTTAATGATATTAGTTATGATATAATCCAGGATTTGAAATTGATGGATGATGTATCCAACAATTATTGCTATAACAGTAAACGGAAATGCAAATCTCTTGAATATCCATTTAAACAATGCAGTAGTGCTAATTTTTGGTGCTTTGAGTAATATCGCATATCCATAATTAGTAATAAGTAATGAAATCATTGAAATTGATGTGATTATGACATCAAAAAGTTCGATTTCAGGAAGTTTTTGGCCTTCCTTCAGAAAATAAACAGACATGAATATTGTTAAATTAAAAGTAATATCTGATATTATTACCCATTTTGATTGATTTAAATAAATAGCTAGTTCTTTATAGTTACTTGAATTTATATTGTAATTCATTTGGTTTTGCTTTTTAAATAATATTAAAGAAATTATACTTATACAAATAATCGGTAATAGATAAATTATAATGGCTATTTCTATTGTTTTTAGATTTAACACTAAAAAAATAATTAAAAATACTAATCTCAGAAAACCTATTGATCCAAATTCTAAAGTTACAACTGAGAATTGACCAATAGCTTTTTGTAAACTTTGGATCAGGATAAATATTCCAAAGAATATTACAGCAATGGAAAAAGTAATTTTTGTAAATTGATTAAGCCCGAGAAAACTTAATACAATATAGTATGATATCGCAACTATTAAGGACCAAGGTAAAATATATTTTAATATATTAGAAATATCAGTCTGTAATGCTAATTTATTCATGTTTGATTGATATTTTGACCCCATTGGTGCGTATAAGTTTAAATGAATTAATAATACTGCAATTTGAAATGAAATCCAACCGAGTAAAAATTCAGCGTATTCATCATCTTTTAGATAATCGTGCCTCATATACCTAATTCTAACAATAAAACTTAAGAGGTGATTTGCCACAGAGCCTACTAATAAAATTGAACCAATCTTAATTATTTTAACATTAGACTTCATATGCTTTGTTAGATAATCTATTTATAAAATTCTAGTTATTTAAAACAATTGAAAATAGTTTTCTACAATATTTTTTCATGAATCCCCTTGTTGTGATTAAAAAGAACTATATTTCTGAAAATTATTGATGATCTAGGATCAAATAATGATAGAAAAGTATTTTTT
>JAOUKW010000151.1 GCA_029882335.1 Candidatus Heimdallarchaeota archaeon
TACTCAAAGTTAAATTACAATAACTTAGTGAGTGATCTGCTAATGTTAAATAACACGGAAATCCTGACTTTGATGAAACCTAATGGGTTGAGAAGCAGAAAGAAGCCACAGAATGAAGACCCTGCTAATCCCACATTATATGTGTGGGAGTCTGGCGACGGCAGGCATGGTTTGGGCTGAACGTGGATACGTATGTACTTTGCATATACAAAAAAGATCATGAAGATGATTTAGATTGATTTTAATTTATAAAAATTCAATAAAATTTATCAAATCCTATTAAAGCGAGTTGCTTTACATTTTCAAAGCAATTTTCTAATGTGACAATTTCACTCTTGGAAAACCAACGAAAACCATTTTTGAAATTCAAATCTACATCACCAATTAGCCAAGCATAGAAAATCCAGTCTAGATGGTAATGATATTCCTCGATCTTCTCAGATAACAAATAATGAGGCATAGGTAAAAATTTGCCACGATCATCTATTTGCAATAACTCAGATGAATTTCCAGATATAAGGTTAATAGTACAATCACCTATTTCTTCATATATTTCTCTTAATGCTGCTTCATGAGGGGCCTCATTCGCTTCAAGATGACCACCAGCGGGAAGCCAAGAATTTAATTTTGGGTGAAAATGAAGCAGCGTCTGGGGTTGCTTTGGATCAAAAATATAAGTTGTTGCTGTAAAATGTTTATCCACATTCATTTAGTTATTTAATTAATTTTTTTAATTATATATTTTGTTTATTACCGAGATTTATCCTTAAATCAAAAAAATTCAGATAATGATCTTGAAATTTTTATTTCTTTTCGTAGACGAAATTTTCTATCAATTGAAATTAAAGCACGAAAAATATCAAGTGTTGGTAGATTATATTTATGGGAAATTCTAGAAACAGCATTTAGATATTTAATCCAATCATTTGGATGATTTAACCTTGTTATTGATGAATCGAGGTAATTCCAATGACACAACATTTGCCAAACACGTGGGTCAAAAATAAGATATTTATTTGGATATACAACCGATAAAATACAAGTAGCTGCAGAATAACCAATCCCAGCTAATAATACCAAAGAATGCAACTTAATCTCCTCATTTTTTGACTGAAAACTTTCTTTTGTGATTAAAATAATTCTATTCTCATCATTTTTCTGATACTGATGAATATGCATCGCATTAAACCATTCACCAATTGTAAGAAATTCATCTCGAAGAAGATAACCTCTTTGTTTAATTAGTGGACCAATATTATTATAAATTTCAAATTCGAGTCTTCCATATTTTTCATTATCAATCAAATATTGATTATAAACACGAATACCCCAATTAATTATTTCTAAAGATTCTTCCGGATACACTTGATTATGTTTAGAATGAAATTATTAAATTTAGAGGTATGGATTTATTGAAGTATTTATATTATTAATTCATAGTCGATTTTGTCAATTCTAATTAGAAAGAAAGAAATCAAACACAAAATCATTCATAGAGAGTTGACGATATTTTTGCCAAATAATATTTATTTATGCAAAAATATACTTTAAACAATTAGGAGAATTAGAAGCTGTTATAATTTAATTGTATTACCCGGAATTCGTTTAAATAATTGCACATCACCTATATCTCGAAATCCAGATAAATATCGAACCAATCTTTCCACCCCTAAACCTCCTCCGGCGCTAGGACGGAGTCCATTTTTTTCAGCAATTAAAAGATACTCACTAAATTCAAACCGATTTATTTCCTTCTCTTTCATGCGATATAACAAATTTTGATAATTAAATTCACGCTCCCCACCTGACATTGCACCTCCAAATCCTTCAGGATAGTATAAATCAAAATTCTCAATATGCATACCTTTAGTTGAACGATCAACTCGATCATAAAAATTTCGATCATGACAAACAATCCAAATAGGAGTTGTATAATCTAATTTTGTCTCTTCCTTCCAAGATTCACCATACTCTACAATTAAATCATGACTCGTTAAAATTGGAAATGATTCATTCCACTCACCTAGATCTCTATTTAAGGTCTTTAATTCGTTTTCTGCTTTACTAATGACATCAATTCGCACTCTACGTAATAATCTTTCAACAAACTTAAAAATGTCATTTAATTGTGCGTTTGCAATTTCAAAATCTATTTGCGTAAATTCAAAACAATGATTTTGTGATTTTGCCAATTCAGGTAACTCTAATCGTATATTAGGTGAGACGACAAATAAACGTTCAATACCAAGACCAATTGCAACTTGTTTTTGAAGAATCATTGATTGAGTTAATTTAAGTTTTTGGCCATTATAATTTATTTCAGCGGGTTCTAATTTCTTATCACCATCTAACAGTGGATCAGTATACCTACTTAACATAACAGGTAACAACTGAATAAAATTCTCCTCTTCAAAAAAATCATGAATTGCTTTGAGTGCAACACTTTGAATTTTTAATATGGCTTTCATCGATTTTATATCCTTAATATTCAATGTATAATTAATATCTGAAAGCACATGTTCATTATCTCATTAGTATATATAAAATTACGCCTTCTTGATCTAAAATAAATAAAAATATTAATTCGTACCAAATCATTAAATAAATCCACAAAAAATAAAAACCATTTCGCCAATATCAAATATATGGCTGATTTAGATCTTCTTGATTTTCAAATATTAAATATATTAAAAACAAATAGTCAAAAACCCTTAAAAGAAATTGCAGAACAATTAGATAGTAAAGCAAGTACCATTCATGCAAGAATTAAAAAATTAGAACAAAAGGGAATTATAAAAAATTATACAATCTATATTGATTATAATATTATCGGATATCCTCTTGTCGCGTTTATTATGCTAAATTTTGATAAAACTGAAACGAACTTACCCCAAGACGAAGTTGCTAAACAAATGGCGAATTTACCCATTGTACAGGAAGTTCATTTAATTGCGGGAGAGTACGACATAATTCTCAAAGTTACTGCTAAAGATATTGATGATTTGGGTCAATTTGTAACAAAAACACTCAAGAAAATAAAGGGAGTTGGTAGCTCTAGAACTTTTGTTTCATTAAACAAGATAAAGGAATATAATCAAGATCCATTTCTTATCAATCAAATTACAGATGAACAAAATATTTAACCAGGTAAATATTCAAAAATACCATTAATCCCATTAAATTTAAATATTAACACAATACCCTGTATGAACATCAATAAACCAAGTATGGTGATTATCGGTCCCCACGACAATACAAATAATAATCCATCCATTACCTGTTCTTGAATAAATCCTATGATAAATACGATTACTACAAGGATGATAATACCCAAAAGAACATATTTGAATTCAATCAGATTAAAAACTAAAAAATTATCTGATGCGTATATAAATAAAAAGAATAATCCAAAACCAAAAACTATTGAAATTACAAATGCAACAGGTAATTTCTTAAATGGACGAGCAAATAAAGACATTGATAATAACACACCAAATAAAATGTTATAATCATTTGTTAAATCATTGGGATCATTAAATTCATTTACTGCCAGAATTATTATCATTGCCAATCCAATGAGACCAGTTACTGCACCTAATATTTGTAATTTTTTGCTTTCTTCTTCATATTTCTTGAGCGCACGATCAACACCTAGAAAAATCGCAACTAAACCAAAAGGTATGAAAAGAAAATAATAAATTTCATTGATAAAATCTAATACCATTTGATTTTTCTATTATAACTAAATAATTAAATCTTACTTGTGAATTATAGATTTTATTATAATTAATTTAACATTAATGAGATAAAATAATTAAAAACTAACCTTGATAAATACTTTGTAATTTACGAGGATCTGCATCAATACTGTCCTCGACAACTATATAAGAAATTTTTGCAGTTTCATCGGGATTAACATTTTGAAATACCCAACCAAACACAATACCATCATCAACTTTCTTTGAATCTTTGACTTCCGCTACTGGAAGAGTTTCAACAGTATCCGCAAGAAATTCAAATCCATTAGGTACTAAATCATCAATGTTGAAAGTGATAATACTACTACCATAATTTTCTGCTTCAAGTTGAATTTTATATGCATTCTTTCCATTATATTCAATAGACTGAATAATTTTACCAACATCCAAACTATCTCTTTTATGAATTATTACCAATTCTAATCCTTCTTCAATAGTTACCGCAGTTACTTTCGATTCAGGAGCATCATAACTAAATGCCTCTCCATATGCTCTTGTTAATATTGGTTCAGATGACGGTTCTGGACGATCAGCAATTGCACTAAATTCAACAACAATTTCCTCACCTTCATGTAATCCACCAATAGATGTTTCTTGTAGGTGATTAATGTTTACAATTAATTCAGTATCGGATATATCCAAAGAATATTGTTCCGAGGGTAATAATTCAGACCCACGTTTTACAGAGACCTCTGTTGCAATTGGTGGCCGGAAACCTGAAGGAATTTCATCTCTAATAACAATACCTTCCAACGGATATGTTCCTGCTCCTTTTAATTTCACCAAGACAGGTATTGCTGTCTCTATATATGAGGGAACCTCAAACCGTAGAACTGATTCACCATCAATCAAATAAGATTTGCGAATCTCAATTGCCATGAATTTCAGTTCCTCTTCAGGAATTGTCAACTCAGTCAATGTTTCCATCTCAACTATATTTTGAACTGAGAATTCTAGATATTCACCAAAGGAAGGAGTAAATTCAGGTGATTCGAAGGTAAATTCATACACCACTTTCTCATGAGGAATTATCTCTCTCTCTGCTTCAATTGCTTGACTACCATCCCAATCTAAAATTATTTGCTGAGACTCAATATTATCTGCAAATACAGTAAATCTATTTAAATCATATATAAATTCAGTCAAATTCTCAAAGATGATTTCACAGTCATAATAGGTTGGATCATTATCTCTTTGGCGTTTTCTAACTCTATGTCGAATATCAGATACACCATTTATTGAACCAAACTCCAATCCTGAAGATAATGAATCTACATTTGAGTAACTAATTGATAAATTACCACTTTTATAGATGTTTTCACTTTCTGGTAAAGACGCTTTGAGGTTTAGGCTAATCAATACTGTTTCACCAACATCCAACTCCGGTATTGTAAACTTAACTTCAGAACCGCTGGATTGAACATCTCCTTTTTCACATGTATTACCAAGTAATTCTGCATGGGAATTGAGTGTCTTTATACCTGTAATTTCATTCACCCTCCTATCAGAAGTATTTACAATTGTAATTTTACAATCAAATACTCTCTCAGCACCTCCTGTAAAATTTGGTGATAAATTTGTGACAGGATCTTCATAAACTTGTTCAACTTTTATTGGAGTGAATTCCTTCACAAATGTATAATCAACCTTCCATTGATGATCCATTCCTGGAGGAAGCGCACCAATTTTATTCACAGCATCTAGCTCAATTTCAGGAGATATTAAATTAATATTATTTAGTAATAACTCAATACCTGATATTCTGCTTACATCACCAGTATTCAATACAGACATTCTTCCTGCAGATTCCTGAGTTTGTAAAATTTCACCTGAAGATGAGACGGTAACAGAATTTTTTTCTTTTATTAATACATGCAATCCCTTCCCTTCTGATGAAACTTTTCTATATTCTTCCTCTTCTCTGTTAAAGTTTGATTCTACATCAAACTCACCTTTTTCCAAAGTTTCATCTCCTATTTTGTCATCAAATGCGGTATTATCACTACCACCAGGAGAATCAACTAGTACATCTGGTTCGGGTTTACTCAATAATGATTTCAAAGATTTCTCTGCTTCTTTACGATTTTTTTTATCCTCATCATTATTAGATATCTGTTCAAGTAAATCAATTGCTGGTTGATATCGGAACTCAAGTTTGCCTAAATCAATAATAGCATCTTTTCTCTCGTTTTTATCTTCACTTTCTGCTTTATCAAGCAAATCGTTAATTTCACTCATTCTAGTTAGCGATTATACTGCCTATATTTACTTTGCTAGATCATATCAGAAAATTTTGCCAAATTTAGATCAATTTATTTACTCTTATTCATTCAATTTATGGAATATCATAAATTTTAATCCTAATATATTGTTCATATTACATTCATATTATACCAATTTCAAATAATTGAATTAACAAATAATATAAAATTAAAAATATTTGATAAAATTGAATTAGGTAATTAAATGAGTGAAAAATCGCATAAAGAAACCATAAATACCAATAATAATAATGTAATACAAGAAGTAGATCAAGTACAAGATAGTGATGCGAAAAAAGATTTAATCAGCAGTAAAACAGAGGAAATTCTTGATGAATTGAATTTAATTCTAAATAAAGATGAATCCGAAGAAGTGGATATTAAACATACTGATGAATTTTCAAAAGACCAAATATATAATGAAATATCGGATAATTCAATATTATCTGATAAATCACTAGAAGAGGTTAACTTAGAAGTCAAGCAGCAACACATGAGTGAAGACATTCTTCTAGAAAATGAGATTGAAACTCCCGAAAGTCTAAATATTGATGCGACAGACCAGCAGAACGATATTCCGAGTTATGAGCCGATATTATCATTATTCAGGAATAATAATACTGATTATGACACATATGAATTTACACCTCAAGATTTAATTACCATAAATATTCAAAATACAGGAGATTGGAAAAATACAAAAATCACAATGTATGACCGTAATAATGAAGTTAGATACATAGGAATATCTGGTGGTTCACATCACCTATGGACAACTAGGATACAACGAACTCGTCAATTTGGTGATTGGTATATATTAGCAGAAGTACCATCTAATGAAGAAAATAAAGTAATAGACTTGAATGTATCTTTTAAGGTATTGGAACAGATTGATGAAATCATAGAACTCGAAGACATTATCGAAGAAGAAATACCCCCAGAAGTCATTCATGAGCTTGAGGAATTAGATAGTATACAAGTTAAAGTAGAAATACCAATTATAGAAATTGTTGGTATTGGTCCATCTTATGCAAGGAAACTTAATAATGCAAATATCTATTTCTTCAATGATCTTTTAACCAGAGATGACACCGATATTTCAAATATTACAAATTGTTCTGTACTAAAAGTTGAAGGATGGAAAAACTATATTAACCAAGTATTATCAAATGATAAACATGAATTGATAATAAAATATGGTCAAAAATCAATTGAAAGAAAAGAATTTACACCATTAGCAGGGATAAATGATCTTCCATCTTCAATAAAAGGAATAGGAGCGGCTACTGAAAAGAAATTAATCAAACTAGGATATGGAACTTTGAAGATTATTGCGGATGCAAATCCGGAGGAAATGATTGCGAAGACAAATTATACAGAACAAAAAATAATTGGATGGATCACCTTTGCTCAAATGAAACTTTATGGAGATGTCAAAGTTGTTAAACCAATAATGGAAGTTCAAACAGGAATTCTCCCAAATGAACCACCAAGTTTAATCAAGGGTATTGGTAAGGTAACAGAGAGAAATTTAATTAAGGCGGGATATAAAGATATCTTATCAATCTCTAATGCTCAACCAGAGGAAATTGCAGAAAAATTAGGAATAACTATCTCAAAATCAGCCACATGGATTTCATCAGCTCAGAAAATGTTGGGTAAAGAAATCAAAATAGAAATCTCAAAGGAAGTTGTGCTCAATCAAACACAGGATGAATCCCCATTGGTACGAATTAATGGAGTTGGAAAAACATATGACAAAAGATTTCGTGAAGCGGGTATTTATTCACTTGAAGAGTTTAGATCAAAACATCACGAGGTAATTGCCAAAATTGCTAAAATTAGTGTATCCAAAGCAAAACAATGGTTAGAAGATGCAGAGAGGTTATTGGGTCAATAATATAATTATTTTAGATAAAATAATAATGTGACACACCCAATAAAGTCAAACTTAATAATAGATCAATTTAAATAATGAATTAGGAAAAATAGTGATAAAATGAAGTATTTTAAATTGGCACTGATCATCTACATTCTTTTACCAATGAGCTTATTCTTAAATTCAAATCAAGTTAGTGCAGAGGTAGGAGAACTTGAAAAGGATAGCGATGGAGTCTATCAAATTGAAATAAGGGCAATGCAATGGAAATTTACAGCGGTCGATAAAGTAAAATATTCAAGATTAATGGACGAGGGTTTAGGTAAAGCAAAAGCATTAGAAGAGGCTTCATTTGAACACAGAATCGGCTCATTTGAAAAAGGATCGAATGTCGTTGTTTCATTGGTTTCAAGAGATGTCATGCATGGATTTTCAATTAATGAAGTAGAATTATCATTATCTGCAAATAGAAGAGAAGGAGAGCAGGAATATAGCGATCCTGTTGTTCAAGAAATTACAGTACCCAATGCGGACACTATAATAACTGGATTTTGTCAAATTTTCTGTGGCTTAGGACATCCAGATATGAAAATCAAATTTGTAATTGGAGAAGGTCTACCAAATTATGGTTTATACGCATTTATTGCATTCATGTCTGCAAATGTTTTATTATTTGGTTATTCATTCACTAAGATTGGCAAAAAACAGGATACAGTAACTGCTGCGTAATTCTAAAACAACAGTATATTTATTTACATTCACGAATTTACTCTATTTTCGAGATATTTTAATACTGAATAATTCAACTTAAAATATGGTTAATAATCCAGTTTATAATCTAAAACAATGGGTTGAAGAAAATAAAGAACTTCTTAAACCCCCAGTAAATAATAAACTTGTTTATGAAGATCCAAATATGATTGTGATGGTTGTAGGCGGACCAAATGCAAGAAAAGATTATCATCACCATCAAAGAGGACCTGAATTGTTTTATCAGATTGAGGGTAATATCAGGTTAAATATTATGAAGGAAAATGGACCTGAAATTGTCCATATCAAAGAAGGAGATATCTATTTAATGCCAGGTAACACAATCCATTCTCCTCAAAGACCACCCAATACCATTGGATTAGTAGTAGAATTAAAAGCACTTCATGGAGAAAAAGATTGGTTATACTGGTATTGTGATAATTGCAATGAAA
>JAOUKW010000152.1 GCA_029882335.1 Candidatus Heimdallarchaeota archaeon
CTTATCTATTAATTCCTTTGGGGGGATTAATTTTTGGTTTTGGTACTGTATTTGCTGGGGGATGTGCAGGTGGAACCTGTTATCGAATTGGTAATGGTTCTATATCTGCTTTACTGGCATTTCTTGGTTTTGCATTTGGTATTGGGCTAATGAATATCTCTCCATTATCAACCATAATTACCTCTGCAAGAAATAAAACTACATTGGAAGTCAACGGTGAAACTCCTTCTCTTATTCAATTCCTACCTATGTCTGTAATTATATCGTTCTCATTATTGATTTTGATCTATTCAATATATTATTACAGAAATCTCATTAAATCTGATAAAATTAAATTAGACCATCTGAAAAAATATTGGAATCCTGTAACTACTGGCTTGATATTAGGTACTCTAGGTGTACTTGCACGTTATAATTCGATGTTATACGATCGCTTCTTTGGCTTATCCACCACAGATGGAATTGCTGAGATATTTTTATCATTATTTCAAGTATCTACTATGGATTGGGCAGGTAATTTTATTGTAGGGTTAATACTTGGGTCTTTAATTTCATCTTACCTATCAAAAGAATTTAAAATCAATATCCCTCCTCGAATAGAAATCATGCGATTCTTTGGAGGTGGTATTTTGATGGGTATTGGAGCAATGTTGGGATTAGGTTGTAATTTTGGCCATATACTTGGTGGTATTCCAGAGTTGGGTTTATCATCAATAATTTCTCTAATTTTTATGGTAATTGGTAATTGGTTAGGTTCACATATTTATTATTCTGCTTGGAATAACTCATTACCTGAATCTACCCCTATTTAGTTTTCATTAGATTTATTTCTAATTCTAGTGGTATTTATTCTATTAAGTAGTAATAAATAAACTGGAGTATACTCAATTAACAATATGAGTGGATTTTCTATCCAAATTCCAGAAGAATCATATTCCAAATAGATAAAATATGAAAATAATACTGTAATTGACCAAATCAAACCCGAATTATCTATGTATACTGAAAATAATGGTATTATCCAAATTATATACCAAGGTTGAATATCTGGACTAATGAGAAAAACAAGAAATATCAGCCAGTATGATTGTCTAACTATAGTATAATCTTCCATTACTGCTTGTTTGAAGATTATACTAGAAATTAATATGATCCCAAAGGCAAAAATATATCTAGCGATTATTTCATCCTGAAATAATTCAATACTAATCCAATGAAAGATACGATATATACTTTCATTAAATCTGAAATATCTGGAAAATATTATTAGTCCATCTGGAACGAGAACGCTAATTGGGTCTTCAATATATGGTATAATAAATAAAATTGTAACTATAAACGAGATGAGGAAATCCTTTATTTGATAATACCTAAATAGGATAAGAAGAAGGAGTATAGGGAGAATTTTAATAAGAATGGCTATAGTAATACAGATTGCCGATATGGTTTTATGTTTCTTTAAAATGAAATAATATGATAGGAAAGTAAAAAATATTGCAATTACATCGATATGAGCATTTCCCGCAAATTCGAATATTACCAGTGGTGAATATGCATATATAATAATCCTATGAGATGGCATCTGTAGATGTTGTAATATTTTATTAAGTAACCTAATTACTCCAAGATCAAATAGAATTATGACTACTTGATATAGAAGTATATTTTGAGATATAGATAAATTATCAACTGCAAGTAGTGAAAAGATAAATTGCGCTACTGGTGGGTAGGGGCTGGTTATGTTCGGGTGATTGATTTGAGTCCACCATGGTTGATATAAATTATCTACTTTGGGATCATTTGGCGATGTTGTATATGGATTGATTCCTTGTTTATGCATCTCTCCATTCCAAATATATCTGTATATGTCGTCTGACAGACCTACTGGATAAAATAATTGGAGAATACGCAATAATATTGATATGAACCATATAAATATCATGTATGATTGATTTAGTTGAATATTATTTCTTTCATTGTAATTTATTATAAGTAAATATACTATTGCAGGAAAGCTGATTAATATGACAAAAAATGGGTTATCTCTTCTAACTTCTGTAATGATGGTAAATATTACGAATATAATCGTATATATGATGTTTAATCCTATTGCAGTTGTCAATTGCTTAGAATTAACATGTTTCTTCATCATATCACCTGATTAAATATTTCTCTTAAATGAATATTTTAAGATATAATAGGTCAATGCTATTGCTGCTTTAATACTAGTGATGAATGATCCTGATATTTTTGATTTACCGATTCTTGGTCGCTGTTCAACATTGATTTCTCCAATAAAATAACCTTTCCTTATAATTTTAACAATCATCTCTGCAGCCCATCCATAGCCGGTGTCTTGCATATCTATATCAATTAAAGCTTGATAGTCAATTATTCGGAGAGATCCCATATCTTCCAATTTAACCTTGTATAGCAGGTGAATCAAACGAGTGAAAAAATAATTTGCAAATCTTGCATGTTTAGGCATGGAATTAGTATTTGTATGCATTCTACTACCCATAATTAATCCTGTGGGAGAATTTCTTATTTGCTCTATGATATTTATAATACCATTGGGATGATTAGTTCCATCTGCATCTACAAAGAGTATATATTTTGGTTGTAAATTACTTGATGTAATATAATTAATCCCTGCTAAACATGCATATCCATATCCTTTCTTTTCCTCATAAATTAAATGTTTACCAAGTTTATTAACAATCTTTGCAGTATTATCTGTAGATCCGTTATCTATTACAATTATCTTATTGTTAATTGGTATTTCGTTAATCGTTTTCTCAATGATTTCCTCTTCATTTAAAGCTGGGATGAGTATGATAATCTCTAGATTCTCATCATTATCCACAATATACAACTATCTTTCTTTTTTATCTATCTTTCGTTAAGTCTAGGATTAATATTCGGGCTTAACTAGTAATTTGTAACTCCATCCTTTGGAAGGATATATGAATGATTAATAGTATTGATTATAAGCAGGTATGAAATCCGCAGTTCTAGTTTTTGCCAAAGTTCCCCGTATTGGATTTGTTAAAACCAGATTAGTTGAAGGAGCAATCTCCGATTTTGATGCATATTTATTATCAAAATCATTCATTATTGATGTATTAAATCAAGTCCAAAATTCAAATGTAGATTGCATATTTTTTAGTTTGGGGGATGATCAATTTATAGATTCAAATGATTTAGGTAAAATTTTGGATATTGATATATCTAAATATACTAAATTATCTTCCATCTTTCATAAACAATCAGATGGTACATTTGGTGAACGAATGGAAGATGCAATCAAATCAATCTATCAACAATTTGAAGGGAAATTAATAATACTTGGTATGGATAGTCCTCATATACAACCCAATCGAATAAACAAGGCACTAAACCAATTAGAAGATTTTGATTTAGTTGTTGGTCCTGGTTTAGCTGGTGGAATTTATTTAATTGGTTTTTCTCGTTTGTTACTACTTGATGAATTTCATTTGTGTTTTGAAGGAGTTGAATTGTTAAAATTTACAAAATGGACGAAGAAACATAATTATTCATGTTGGTTATTACCTGAATTAAGCGATATCGATACTCCAGATGATCTAATTGGACTTATTGCTTGGATAGAAACTGCAAAAATTATAGGTCAATCCAATAAGATCCAATTACCCAATAATACGATAAAACTGATTTCTCAACTTAAATTAGAAATTATAACACCAGATAACAATAGAGATAAAAAAATAATCAAGGGTAAATAAGATGGAATTAACAGTTATAATAAATATTATATTTGTATTTTTTTTTCTTACATCACTTAATTATGTTATATTCTTATATCCTAATTTTTTGAAAAACCATAATAAATTGAAAGAGATCCATAATGAAGAAGAAGTGATAGAATTACTATTACATTCCAAAAGGAAGATTAACCTAGTTATACAGATTACTACGAAGGGAGGGGAGATGGAGGTAATTAGTGAAGGGTTATTGAAATTAAATGAGGTCTTTCTTGAATTACATAACGATATTCAACAACTCATTCGCGTTTTTATTGTAACTGAAAGAGAAAATGATTTGATATTATGCCCTGAAGTTTTATTCCCAGTAGAGATAATTGTAGTACCAAAATCATATACAACGAATAATCAAACTAGGTTAAAAGCAAGAGCTCTTCAATATATGGTTGAATATTATAATGATAATTTACCTGGTAATTTAGAGATGTACTATATCTATCACTTTGATGCTGAATCTCAAACTGATAAATTTGGAGTCTTATCAGTTCTTTATTCTATATTAATAAATCCTGATGTATATATCTTCCAGGGATTAATTACATATCCAATCCGTTGGTTCCGTGCTCCATTATTTAGTCGTCAATTAGAAAGCCTACGACCATGGAATTGTTATGAATGCAGGGGAAACACAAACAATGGGATAATATATCATCTGCATGGTTCTAATATCGTAATTCGAGGTGATAAGGAATACCAAATTGGATGGGATTTTGGTTTAATCCATAATTTCCCCGTTGTTGCGGAAGATTTATTTTTTGGTTTAAAGGCGTATTTAATTTTAGGAAAGCAAGCATTCGGGTGGCATGGTGGGGTTTTATATGAGCAACCCGCATTAAGTTTGGTAGATTCACTAAAACAGCGAATTAGGTGGATTCGAGGTTCATTACAGGCATTAGATAATATTGATCAATTGACTTCTACAGAAGAACTCGATCTTTCGCACCATAATCAACTAAAACACAAAATGAGGGTAAAATTATACATATATGGCTTAGGATTTATTCCTGCTACAATTGCGAGTATAACATATATTATCTTAATTAGTTACACAATCGGTTCTATATCCTATAAATTGGGTATTACTTCTGAACCTACTTATCTGAAGTTATTATTACAACTATTATCTCCAAATATACATTATACTGTTATAATCTTTACCATGATTGGTGGTATCTTATGGTTATTAACTATTCAAATAGGTCTGCACTTAAATTTTACCAATCATCAACTTGATTTCAAGGATAAAACTAGAGAACATTTGTTAATATTACTAATAACTCCTATTGCAGTTGTATTTGATACTGGTGTAGTTTTCTTCACCATTATATTTTGGAAATTTGGTTATAAAAAAGCTATTTGGGAAATCACTCCGAAAATTTTGTAAGAATTAATATTTGTTTAAATTTCAAATCCTTCACAATGTACGCAATTTTCTACATTTTCTGCTTCCATCTTGGCTCGGTATGCTTCTATAGCAGGAGCTCCAGTGAGTAGTTTTTGCATATCATCTTGAAGATTGTCGGGTTTCATTTTAACTAACCAACCTTGTTTGTAGGGTGATTTATTCAGTATTCCTGGATCTTCTTTGACTAAATCATTAGATTCAACAATAACTCCGGCCATGGGTGCTTTTACAGGTCCAACCCATTTACTGCTTTCTACTATGGCAATAGGTTTACTATCTTTTCTAGTCTTTCCTACTTTTTGTGGTGTGGCATGTAATACATTACCTGCTAGAGTTTGTGCCATATCTGTCATACCGACTGTGATTGTTCCATCGTCATTTAATCTTATCCAAGTGTTATGGTCTACACGATAGTATAGATCTGTTGGGAAAATACAATTTTTTATTTCTTCATGACTCATAGTTTTTTTCCTCTAGAAATTCAATACTACTCCTGATTCAGCTGCTTCTTGAAGGAGATAGGCTCCTCCTACAACTCCATCACAATCATCACGTAAATCTTCTTTGGACATATCATGTAGATCAAGACTTGGTGAGCAAACAAACATTTGAACATCAACACTCTTTGCTTGTTCAATAAATTCAGATACGGGTTTGCCACCTTCTTTTACGGTAAGATTTTCAGCAACTCCTTTTTTCATTAATAATCCACCATTGATATTAAAAATCATTTGTACTTCTTTTTCCATAGAAGCAGCAACAGTGGCTAAAAAGAAAGGAGTGGCACATTTACTCGCATTTTCAGGTCCAGTTGACATTATAATAAGTACTTTATCTTCATCCATAATGATCTCTCTTAACATTACACCTCTTTGGGTAGTAAAAAAAAGTATTGTAAATGTTTGTCCAAACTATTACATAATTCTTGATTTTTTATACAAAGGCTTTTAAACTGATACTTGAAGAATTTTAAAAATTATCCATCTATTTGTAGTTTTAATAATAGATTTACCTGAAGTAGAAAATATTTTGAATTTTATTTGAATTTACTGATTAATTTATTAAACTGATATAAAGAATGAATTATTGTATCAAATTATGATAATTATATGTAAAATCACTAAAGAAAAAGTGTGTTTAATGGAATAGGTTGTGATTTAGGCAAATAATGGCGCATAAATCCTATAATGGTATATTTTTTTTAGTAATTAAATAAATAAAAGAATTGCATGTTGAATGCAAAACTAACAATTGAAATAAATAAATTATTAAAAAGATGTCAAACATTGGTAATAATCAGTAGTGTTTACCTTAATCAAGTTTTATATACGCGTAATCAATGAATGACATGAGATAGTGAAATGATGTATTTCATTTCTCTAAGGTATGCGTGATTATTATGTCAAAACCTGAATTTGTAGAATCCCTGAATTGTAGAAAATTGAGCTGTCCTCTTCCAATTCTCAAAACGAAAAAAGCCATTGATAAATTAGAAGTTGGACAAGTACTTGAGATGGTCGCAACAGATCCTGGTTCTCTACCAGATGTTACTGCATGGGCAAGACAAACCCAGCATAAGTTAGTTCATCATGAGAAACAAAATGATGAATTCTACTTCTATATTGAGAAAACACATTAGGAGCGAAAATATATGACTGATGGAAACAAAAAGAAAAAATTGGCAATGATTGCCAGTAAAGGAACATTAGATATGGCATATCCACCGTTACTACTTGCAACAACAGCAGCAGCGATGGATTATGAAGTTGGTATTTTTTTCACTTTTTATGGATTGGATATCATAAATAAAAAGAAATATAAGAAATTGAAAGTTTCTCCTATCGCAAATCCAGCTGCACCAATGCCAGTGCCAAATATGCTAGGTATGCTTCCTGGAATGACTGGAATGGCAACAAAAATGATGAAAAGCTGGATGAATAATGCAAATGTAGCTAAACTTCCTGAATTATTAGAAATTGCACAAGAGAGCGGAGTAATTTTATTTGGCTGTCAAATGACAATGGATGTAATGGGTGTTAAGGAAACAGACTTATTAGAAGGAATTACAACATGTGGTGCTGCAAATTTCCTTGATTTTGCCTCAGATGCAGATGTTACACTATTTATTTGATCATTTAATAAAGAAAAATTGAATGTTATTTTTGATTTAGAACTAAGTACTAGTCGAATTGTACGTTATAATTCAAGATTTTGAACAATAATCATATCTCAATGAAAAATTCAATATATTCAAGAGTAATTCTCTTATTTTATTATATCTTTTTTGTATTTAATTTCTTTGTTTTCGTCTAAATACTTGAAAAACAAATAAGGTTATAAAAATATAGAATATTGATGGGTAAAAAATGAAGGGACTTGGGACTTCAGATGAATTGTCCGTATTTAAAATATTTGTACCTGAATTTGATGAGGAACTATTATTTAACAATGAACTGGGTTGAGATGAAGATGATGAATTATCATCACTTGGAAAAATCAAATTCAACATAATATCTGATATTTCCCAAGTATATCCATGGTATTCATACTCTGTAACAGAATTATAGATGATAATCACATCATAAGTTGTCCAGTAAACATTATTCAGAACATATAGGGTATTTTCATTTATCAATTCATCAATAATAAGTACTCCATCTATCCAAATTTGAACTTGCACTGTTTCAGTATTTGGAAATCCATCTAAACCACTTATTTGTAGATTGATATTTCTTAGACTTTGATCTATCTGAAACTCGAACTCATCTAAGAGTGAGAATCCCTGATAAATTAATTCTAATGATCTATTATACGAATGAATTACAAAATTGTTTATCGCTTGATTTATCTTATCAATTGAATTTTCATATATTAGATAATACTCACTTGGTATATAGTCATGAATTGCTATTGTTTGATTTAACTGATTTACTTGCAGTATAAAATCATCAAGTAATTTAGGTATTATCGCTCTTTGAGCATTATCTATCTCAACTTTGGATAACGTAAATGGCAGACCAATATAACTCATTATTGCATATGATTGATCCCATAGCCAATCTACGTACTCTGTCATACCAGTACTTTGAAAATTCCATGAAAAACCATCATGGGTATGTGATAATCCAACTGCATGGCCTGATTCATGCAATGCCAAAGAAGTATATCCAAATGTTCTGTCTAAATATCTATCTATTCTATAGGTAAAACTGGTAGTATCTGATGTAGCGTAAAAAATCCAATAATATTGATTTTTTATGTGAAAATCAGTTAGGTTAAATGAATGTAAACCTATACCTAAACCACTAGATGAATAAATGGGATTAATTGAATTACCCAGTTGCAGTTGATCAAAATTATACTGGTCTAAAAGGTAAAAATTCATAGAACCTGAATTTATTGTAATATTTGTTTCAAATACATAATCTCCACCCCATCCTGCTGTAATATTTGCATAGGTATACCAATTTGTATTCAAGTTAACAGGTGTTGAAACCATTGCACTGGGTAGGCTGGTAATAGTATAACCTGATTTAATGAATGCATAGGTACCGATGTTTATCACAAATACGAATTCTCCATTGATCGAATCAGCAATACCACCAAAGGAGGACATATATAAATCTGGGAGGGCAAAGTTAAATACAGGGATAACTAAGTTGTTTGATGTTGATGTATTAAACATATTCTGGTAATTGGCCTTAAGATAATTTCTAATCTGTGTAAAATCAATAAATCTATTCGGATGATCCCATGCATTGTTTACAATAGTTGAAAATGCAGAATTACTAGTCCAATCCCATTCTGATAAGTAGTAATTCCATTGTATGTTTGGATTTAGCTTTTTCAATTCTGTTTGGAAAATTCCCGGATTAAATTGACTCAT
>JAOUKW010000379.1 GCA_029882335.1 Candidatus Heimdallarchaeota archaeon
ATATTAGTTATAGCTTGAAGAATTACACTAATAATCAATGGGAAGATCATTAAAATCACAAGCATGGTGATTGAGTGTTGGAATAAATTTGTTACAAATAAATAAATAGATTCAGTCATAAAATTAAAATGAAGTGAAATTTATATAAGCATGAAAAATTTCGTACAAATTTAATTAATAGAAATTTAGGAATAAACCTCATTGTCGCATATATATTTTGTAATTTACATATCCTAAATTTCTAATTCATCATTAAATCACTGTTTTACTTGATAAAGATTTAATGTATTCAATTTTTGATAAATATTCCTTGTATTGTGCTTCGCCTAGATAATCAATATTCTTGTATGCAGCATCAGCCTTTAATTTGTAATAATCCTTGATTTTATTAAAAATTGTTGATTTTTGTTGTTTTTCCATAAAATCAGTGTAGTTTAACAATTTATCAATATATAATTCCTTTTGTTGCTCACTAACTTCTGATTCATCTATTCTATTTACCAATTGGGTTATCAATAATTTAATTACTGATTCCCTTTCCTCTTCGTTTTCTAAATAACGTTGGTTTTGCTCTAATTTTTCAAGTACTCCAATTTTGTCTTCTTCATGTATATCTAATTCTAAAAATTGATATGATAGTTTGGTGGATTGTTTTAAACAATACAGACCTAGTTCCTGTAATTTATTTATTTTATTTACATTCTCACCAGCTCTTTCAAAGTCACAAATTGATCTGTAAAAGAAATAAATAGCATCTTCATATCTATCTCTTTCAGAAAATAATCTAGCAACATGATGAAAATTTCGAGCAGAATTACTAAATCTCCCTGTTTGGTGATTATATCCAGCTTCATCTATTTGTGATTGTATATCAATACTTATCATCAAAAAATTAATATTTTGAATTTTATATAAATAATCTATTTCTTAAAATTTATTTTTTGAAATTACCTTTGTTACCTCTGAATTTTATTGTTAATGCAAAAATTGATGCACCTATAATAAATAATCCAGTTGAACTTATATGTTGTACTAAATTCAATTCATCTTGGTTATTCGATGAGAGATTATCCTGTATTGTTATAGATAATAAAGCTTCGCCGAAATACGCACCTTTAAGTTGAATTGTAATTGTATTGGAAGAATTACATAGGATCAAGGTATAATTCATAGAATCAAATTCATAGGTAAATATCTCATTACCACATTGATGATAAATAACAAAGTAGTAAGTCAGATTTAATTCATATTCTGGTGTTATGAATATGGTTATATTATTTGTACCTACAATTTGCTCATATTCTGCATATATATTCATATGCATGGGTAAAATACTAAACTCAGTCTCAACAGAATAAGGTATTAAATTAGGATTTATACGAGTAATATTTATTAAATATGTCCCTACCTCTATTGAAGATGTGTAATTTGCAATTAGGGAATCGAGCAGATCGTAGGATGTAGAATTGGTGTAAATAAGTAAATTATTTTGATACACACTGATTAAATAGGTCGAAGTATCATTAAACACATCTGTTAAGGAGAATCCAATTGGTAATGTGATATTTGAATTTTCTACACTAAAATCAAATGGGTGATTTCCAGGTATTATATTTAAATCATAATCAAAATAGAAATCATTTGATAAATATCCTGAAGCATAAATTACTATTTGAATTGAATACGTACCTGGTGGTAGATCGATATAAAAACGAATAATTCCTAAATTATCCGTATATGAGAAAAAGGATGTACATTCGCTACCACATATTGCAATAGAATAATTGATACCTTGAAGATAAATATTTTCTTCTAAATACTGAGTCAATAATTGGAATTCAATATAGCCACTTTGAAGAAATTCAAACTCAAAAGAACTACCCTCAATCTCATTTATTAATTGGATCTGTTGAATAATTGGAAAGTTTAGTAGATGACTAACTGTGGAACTATTATAACGATACATAGAATCAAAAAATGAAAATTTTAAAATATAATTACCTTGTAAGTAATAATTTAAAACAAATATAGTATCTGGGGTCAAATAACTAATAGTACCATAATAATTTGGATAGGACATACCATAAACCAATAATTCCCATTCAATATAATAGTCTTGACCATATAAATTATCGAATTCATAATTAAACACATTTAGGATATATGAAATATTATGGGTAGGGCCGTAATTAAGGAATGTGAATTGTATATCTACCTCTGCTGGTAATATGGTTATTATCTGATTTATACTCGCATTTCCAAAGTTATCAGTTGCTTGGTAATATGCAGTTAACTCATATTCATACACATTCATAATCGCTGTAAATTTTTGTCTAATTTCATCACTTAAATCAAATGTAACATATCCACTACTATTGGTAGTTCCAAATAATAGAATAGAAAAACTATCTAATCTCAGTTCAATAGTTGCACCAATTAAGGGTAGATTAGTTAGTTTGTCAAGCAACCTTAATTCTATAATCAGTGAATCTGAATAGATAAATGTACATGAGGGAATACAATTAATGATAATTAATGTCTCTTGTCTAACATGAATTTCTGTTTGGTATAATACCGAATTTAGAGATGATGTTTGAGAAGTTTGAATCTTAACATTGAAATTACCTAAAGTATCAAACATAACAATCAAGTATGCATGTCCATTACTATCTGTATAACCACTACCAATTAATGTCCATATTCCATTTTTGAAAATGAATAATTCAATATAAATATCATTCAGGGCGGAATAATCGTTTATTAATTGAATGTGTATATTTGTACTTATATGAATGAAATATTCTGATGATGGGAATATCACAGACACATCGCCTCTATTAATTGTCAAATCAATGGTTAATGTATTAGTGTAATAGAAAGATTGCATAGGGAAAACAATTCTTAACAAATAATTTCCCGGTGATAAAGTCATCCCAATTGGTTCTACTATAAAACCCTCCTGAGTGGTATAATTTCCCATATTCATCCATGTATTTGAAAAAGTATTCCAAATTTCAATTGAAATTAAATAGTTTAATGAACCATTACCAATTAGAATTTGATCCGAGATATAAATCGGAGTATCTGCTGTTCCATTCAATGAATTTGATTGAATGTCAATATTTTGCATGTACACTGCCTGATTTAATGAAGTTGGTTTAAAATATAAATTGCCATCAAATCTTAATTGATACAATGCATCAGCAACTGGATTTATAATAAAATTATATAAGCCCGTATTTGTGGTCACCGTACTCAGATATACCCAGGAATTTGTATTATAATTAAAAACATAGAGCTTTAACGGGAGGTTAAACGTTGATATATCAAGACTTGATGAAATCATAGCTGAAATGAATAATTGTCCTGTTGTGTCATTTAGCTCTGTGGATATTGATATATCTGCCTTACCAACATCAACAATCATTGAACCAGAAATAGTTTCATAGTTTCCATTGATATCTGATATTGTATAGGTAAGTAGAAAAGATCCAGCACTTTGAGGAATGAACAGAAATTGCACATACCCGTTGACATCTGTATATTGTATGTTACTAAAACTACTTCCTGATATTTGGATTTTCAGATCTGAGATAAATATTCCCTGATAATTAACCGTAAATTCAATCGGTATGGTACCACCATAATTAGATGGTATGAAATTAGTTGTATAGTCATATGGAGATTGAATAATATCAATTAATAATGTGTAATTACTTTCAATGAAATCTGGATGTGAAATAAGTACTTTAACTAGATAATCTGTAGTAATATTGTATCTTGGAAAATTCAGTAGTAAAGATAAATGTCCATCATTTAATGTATAATAGCTATTAAAATGAGCGAAATTGCCCGTCAATATATTGTATAAGTAAATATCAACTTTTAGTGGGAAATTTTGATAGTCATATCTATAAAATCCATATATCTCGATTATTACATCCTGATTATAGTAAGTTAGATTATTTACCTGATAATTAATCCAACTGGACAATATTCGTTTTTGATTAGTTATTGTATATGTTGATGTATTTCCTTCATATCCATTCATTGCAGACGCAGTGATTGTGAT
>JAOUKW010000312.1 GCA_029882335.1 Candidatus Heimdallarchaeota archaeon
ATCATTCGCATCTCTTAACTCAATTGAATATCTGATATGTCCTGTAGAATTTGATATTAAATTTATTTTTACTTGATTTAATTCAATTATTATATTCATTCCAGCAATGGGATTATTATAAGCATCCAAAACCATAAATTCCAATGTCAAAATGTCACCATAGTAAGTGTTAACTGGATTATTAATCCAATTTATATGAGTAGAAGTTCCAATAATACTGATATTCTTTATTTTGGTAATACCATTAAACACACTATCTCCACTAAATGTAACAGATATCGAGTATGTATTCGGAAGTAGAAATTGAGGTGCAATAACTGAAACCATTCCATAGTTATCTGTATTCAAATTCCATGTATAATTTGCCAAAGTAATGAGAATTAATTTATTCGCGATGGGAATACCAAGTTTTGATCGTAATTGCACCTGAATAGTTCGTGTAGAAATACTGGTCTCACCATAATTGTATGAATTCTGAGAAGTAATTGTGATTTGAGTTAGTATTGAAATAATCTCAATATTGTTAGTAACAGTAGACTCGTTATAACTTGATGTGGGGTTTATTCTCCATTGATATTGATATAAACCAATACCTAATGTGATTTGAGTAGAAATGGTAGCATATCCACTATTATTTGTTACAGAATTGCCAATGTTTACCCATGTATTTGATAGAATCCAAAGTGAAACCATTACATTACCTTTGTATGTATTTTCATGATTTTTTACTCTGGTAGTGAAGGCAAAGACTTCACCTTGATTTGTATAATAAGGATTTGAAGTTAAAACATAGCTTCCCTTCTCTATTGTGATATCATAAGTGTGATTATATCCTGTATAACTATCATAAGGATCATTTGTATATATAATTTGTATTTTTCCAAGTCCTGCAATTGTGAATTTATGTGTCAAAGTAACAATCCCATTAAAATTCGTAATTAAATTATATGTAATCCCATCAATTAAAACACTTATTTGTTTACCTTCAATCATTTTACTTCCAAAACGATCTTTCATTCGGATCTCAAATGTAGTGGTGGAATCAATAGTAGGGGTTAAATTACCTGCAATAACCGCTAACTCTGATTGAAGAGTAGTTGGGGTTATAGCAAATTGTAATAACAAACTGCTATGTATTAACACTGTATAATTTTGATGTGAACCATAGAATCGTACATAATGGAAAATATTAATCGCAGAGGAAAATTCATCATCTGGTATCCATTTAAAATTAGCCCAACCCGTCGAATTTGTGGTTGTATTTGTTGTATACCATTTCGTCATTGTCAATGGATATGGGATTTCCATCATCATATTCGCATTAGAAATTGGTAAACCATTCGAATTAGTAAGTTTTACAGAAAAATCAGCAGTTGATTTGAATTCCACCTCAACATAAGAAGAAAGACCCCCTCTAGTTATTCTCGCATTTGATTTTCCAATAGAGACATAGAATAATTGTGTAGAATAACTATAATACTGGTTTTCTCTACTAAGAATCCGATAATTATACAAATTAGCTGATTTTTGAGGTAAAGCTACAGAAATTAATCCTGAATTCGTTGTCAATGATACCTCTTCAATCCATGAGTTACCATCAAAATATTCTATTGATACATTTGAAGGAATTAGATTTCCATTATTGTCTTTGATAGACGCATTTACAATTATAGGCTGCGAAATGTAATCTGTATTTATATCCGTTACTTGAATTGTTGGATTTCCTTTTAATACTAACACATCTACTAATTTATCAGGAATATTATAATAATCCAAACCAGTATGTCTTAAAATTATCCACGAATTATATGTTCCTGGGGATAAATTAACTACATTAGTAAATTGGAAGTAACCAAGAGAGTTTGTTGTAACTACTCCAAGTTTATGAGTTCTATTAACAACCTCAATAGATATACTTGATATTGGATTATAATTGATTGTTTCTAGATACCCTTGAATCATAAGATTTGACTTATTAACTCCATTGTCTGAGAATGTTGCAGTTGCAGATACTCCACGATATACAGTATTTTGTTTGGTTAAATTTAATATTGAATAACCAACTCCTTTTTTACCAGAATTAAAAGCCTCTACAATTATTTTATATTGACCTTCCTTTATTGCTAGGTCTAGAAAAGTGTAAGAAATTTCAGCAATTCCATCAACATCTGAATTAATAGATCCAATTAATAGTTTATAATCCTGAAAATCAATATAGAATTTTACTAATTGATTCATTATAGGTATTTGATTCGCTGTTACAACTGCTCTAAACAATGAAGAAGTTCCAAATACCGATTGAACATCTTCTACCATGATTACAGGTGGATTTGAATCAGTTATCTCGATGTTCATTATATCAAATGATCCTAAATAATCAGAAGTAGTCTCTCCAAAATAAGTCAATAATCTCATTGAATTTCGATATAATGGAGTAAATGTGTATGTTGAAGCTCCGATAAAATTGATTGGTGACCTTGTTAATTTGTTTCCCTGTAATATTTGTATTCTAGGTGATTTTAATGTATCAATTGTATTATCTAGCAATTTGATATTTGGATTTGATGTAGTGGTTGAAAAGAAATTAATAGGCTTATTCAACGATAATACATATGATTTTGATGAAATTAGATCTATAGATTGAATATTTGAGAACTTTAATGTCTGAATTGAACTAAAAGAAATTAATAATAATCTATTATTAACCATTTCTGTTAATTCAGAAGTTGTAATTTCTCCCTGAAGAAGAATGTTTACTCCATCTGATAATGTCCATGATACTTTAGATGATATTGTTGTTGTTGGTGCTATACGTATCATAAATCCAATATTCGAAACTAGATTTATATTTTGTATAACTATTCGTGGACTGGTTACAGTAGTAATTTCTCCATTTCCAACATCATAGTTAAGTGAGTTTGAAATATTAAAATAATCTACAAAACCAGCAGAAACTAACGTATCTGAATTGGTTATTGTAGAATATGTAGTTGGTTTTCCTATTTCAATAGTTGTAGGTCCACTTAACTGCGTGGTTGTAGGCGTATTAAGAAAAGCAGCATCTGATCCAGTTGGCAAAAATAAAAAAATTATTACTAGAAATATTGGGATAAATAATTCAATTTTCTTCATGTATTTGTAATTATACTGATTTGTTTTTAAATAAAAATATACAATAATTTCGTTATTTCGCAGGTTGTTCCTTTATACTCTGAGCTGGCTTATGATCCAGACGTCCAAGAACAAAGGAAAATGGTATAAGAGTTATTGTGGTAATTAGAACAAAAAAATCTAAATTTATAGAAAAGTTTAATCGATCAATAATGAAAGTTAGTCCATTTTGTTGATAATTAAATTCTAAGATGTACGAGGTAAATAAAACCAATTTGATAAGAAAAATGATAAATGAATTTGGTGAAGATTTTCTTATTAATTCGTAATCAATTGAATTAGGTACAGAGTTGACAATGATAAATAAGATTGCTATGAATACAAAACTTCTAATAGCGAATAGATTTGGATCTAATGTATAAAATAACTGCATCGTATATTCTAAGGAGATTAGAGCAATTATAAAGGGTGTTAAAATTCGGGAAAGGAATAAAATCTCAAAATTATCTTCATTTTCAGTACTATTAAATAAATTTTCAATTAAATTAATAATTGAATTTCTAAAAAAAAGAATAAAATGATGAAATGCCTGAAATATCCTCTCTGAAATACCAAACAAAATAAATTGAAGAAATAAACTCAAAAGAATAAATTTCAAATACAAATCAATAAATTGTAGAATCATTGTTTATTTACCTCTATCGATTGTTTTGTAATTACTAAGTCCCAATACTCATCATTTGAATTTGAAATAAATTGACTTACATTATTTATTTGAAAGACCCTTCCTGATACTTCTTTTAATTGATTTGTAGAAGAAATTAATAATGGAACTAGGATAAATAGAGTAACTATTACCAGTGAAATAGTTACAGATTGTTTTATTACATTGGTATTAATTAGGAATAAAATCATAAATATGGCTGATAGAAGTCTAATAATAAATGGTATTTGTGCAAAAGTTAGTAGTGATTGTTTAATCATGTAAAGCTATTCTCATAAATATTATATAAATAATCAAAATTATACTCCAAATTTCGTCGTCTTATACATTATTTTATTCAAATAAGTAACTATTATCAAAGATAAAATCATTAATGTAACTCCAACCATAATTGCAAGACTTGGTTTTGGAATGATCGGTTTATTACGAATGTTTTGCTTTTCAATGTATAAATGTGAAGTATCAATGGAGTAGGTATTTTGTGGACCCTGGTATAATGTTTCTATTTCAACTAATTGATCTAATTGAAGACTAATTATTATCGATTTACTCTCTTGATCAATTACGATAGTTTCTTCATTAAATCCATTTGCAAGACCAAAGATAATCTCATCATTAATTGTTGAAAAGGAAACTTCAAGCTCTAATTCACCGTAGATTCTATCTTCTCCATTGAAGTTGTTTTGATTAAAACTAACTGGCAGTAATAGATAATGTGTTCCTATATATCTAAGATACATTGATCTTTCTATTTGTAATTGATTCGGAAATAAATCTACAATTGCCTTTGTATCATCTGCGTAGATGTCTGGGTCTTGTGTATTTCTTACAATTTCGAAGACAAAGTGCATAATTGCTGATGAATTCATTAATCTATCATGTTGAATGATTATTCTGGGAGTTATTCTGGCTGCGTCTGAATCTATCGGAATTAAAGAATACATCGTGTGATTGAACTTAATTTCCTGATATTCTTGGTTTGTAGAATATCTGTGGGGAAATAAATTTATCTTATAAAATGGATTTCCCATAGCATTATATTGACTTGAGAAGTGTTGATCAACAACTTCAAAATAAATATTAATTCTAAGAAAGGAATCATCTGTATTTCTCATTTCATCAAAATATATTACCTTATTTTCTAGC
>JAOUKW010000552.1 GCA_029882335.1 Candidatus Heimdallarchaeota archaeon
AAAATTAGTTGAAGGTGAATTAGATACAAACAATAATAAACTAAAAGATTTAAATGAACAGCTAGAAAAGATAGAAAATGAAAATAAGGAAAAGTTAAACGATATTCAATCCAAACTTGATGGTCTTAAAGAGAAAAATAAAGATGTCATGAAAAAACATGATATTTGGGAATATTTCTTATCAAAAATGGAATCGCCTGAAATTGAAATTGTTGGTATAATTTCAAGTAGAGATGGAATAACGCAAGATGAGTTGAAGCAAAGAACAAAATCAGTTTCTCCGGTGTTTTTAGGACGGGCTTTAACAAAATTAGAAAGTGATGGTAAAATCACAGATAATGATGGTAAATGGGTGCTTTCTTCTTCACTGAAAGGTCAAATTCAATAAAAACTTTCAAGATCTTTTTATCAAAAAGAGACAAATTTATTTAGTATTTTCACGTTCAATATCTCTCCAACCTATATCAGTTCTATAGTGAAGATTATTTCCTTCAATGGCTAATCCAGAAATTGCATTATATGCTGCTTGTTTTGCTTTAATTAAACTATAATCTTTTCCTACGATACTAAAAAGCCTTCCTCCATTAGCTACAAATTTATTATTTAGTATTTGTATTCCTGCAGAATATAATTCAATATCATTACGTTTATCGTTTAAACCAAATATTTGTTTACCTTTTACTTGTGAATAATCATTAGGATAACCTTTAGAAGTACCAACAACACAAACTCGTACAAAGTTATCCTCTTCGATTTTTAATTCATCTAGTTTTCCATTTAAACATGCAAGGACAATCTCTGCATATGATGTTTGTATTCCCGGAAGTACAACTTGACACTCTGGGTCTCCCCATCGAGCATTATATTCAATAGTTAGAATTTTGTTATTTGTAACAATACCACCAAAATAAATAATTCCTATATATGGGTGATTTTCTTGTTTCATTCCTTCAATAACGGGTTTTATGAAGTTATTTGATATATCTTCTATAAATCCATCTATTATTGATGTAGGTGCTATTGCGCCCATACCTCCAGTTTGAAATCCCTCATCAAAATTATGTGATAATTTATTATCCTGAGAAGGTTTGCATACATAAAATGTATGACCATCAGTTATTGCGTATATAGAGAATTCTTCTCCTGATATTCCTTCTTCAATTAAATAAGTTTTACCAGCCTCGCCGAATTCTTTCATAGAACGGATATTTACTTTGGCTTGTTCTAAACTTTCTGATTTCAACGCACCTTTACCTGCACACAATCCACTTGCTTTGATATATACAACTGAATTTTGATTTTTTTGATAGAGAGAGTTTATGAATTCAATTCCATCTTCTTCAGTATCAAATACATCATAATGTGGTGTTTTAATTCCATATTTTTTCATAAAATTCCTAGACCATGCTTTATCCCATTCTATTCTTGAGGCAGCTTTAGTTGGTCCAAATACCATATAGCCATTCTGTTGAAGTAAATCAACTGTGCCTACTGCAAGTGCATTATCCTGTGCTACATCAATTAAATCAGGTTGATATTTATTAGCAATCCTCAAGAAAGACTCTGCATCATTTAAATTTGAATTTGGGTCAATTATTATTGTTTTATCTCTGTTAATCTTCATAAAATCATTACCAGGTGAGATAATTATTTTAGACACAATTGATGATTTTTCATATGCTCTTGAAATTACATGTTCTCTTGCTCCAGCTCCAATTATTAACACCGTAAGGTCACTTGATTTCATAATTTACATAAATTCAAGTGATTTTTATTGTGTATGTAAGTAAAACTGATTTTTGTTTAATTATTTATTATAATTTTTAACCTTTGAATTTTTCATTTAGGACGTTTTTCTCTTGGTACTTTACTATTTGGAATATCATCTTTGGGTATTTTTTGCGAAGGTACTTTGTGAGTAGGTTCTTTATTCCTTTTAAGCAAATTTTTTGTAATTGGCGAACTTCTATGAGGTTTATCTTTGGGTTTAAATTCCTTTATTTTTTTATTACTTACTTTTTTAACCTCTTGAATTGGTGACTTAGAAGGTTTTTTATCTTTTTTTGAACGCTTTGGTTGTTTTTTCAAAGGTTGATTATATACCTCTTTGTTTTTAGAATCAATTACATCTCTTTTGGGAGGAAGATGTTCTTTTTTAGGTTTTTTCTCTTTTTTAGGGATAATTTTACTTTCTTTTTCATTGTTCCTTTTAAAAGGTGATTTAGATGGTTTAACTTAATTTTTTTTTATT
>JAOUKW010000153.1 GCA_029882335.1 Candidatus Heimdallarchaeota archaeon
ATAGTAATTTTAATTTAGAATACCAGTAGTCGCGAATACTTAGATGATTGCTTAAATAATTAAATAACGCGCAAATCTGACAAAAAATCCAAAGATTCAAAAAGTAGTATTTTAGCTGAAAATTGACAAAAACATGAAACCAGCTAAAAATACTAATTTGAAATTTATTATTCCAGTCAAAAACTCACTTTTTATATGGTGTTAAAATCAAAAGTAATTTGTTCATCTTAAAATATTTCAATCTAATTTAATGGATTTATTGAAGAAAACTAAAGTGCGCTTAAATCACAATAATTTTAGATATTCATTTAAATTAAAAATAAGATGTTGTGTATAAATTGAATGTCTAGAGTCCATTTTTCATAGAAATACTGATTATTAAACAGTTTAAACTTATGTCAAATAGACATGATATTATTTCATTAGCGATATATTTAAGTCAATTAATTTCAAATTCAACATAATCATTAAAACTCAAGACAGGTGATTAATATTAAATTTAAAGTAATAATAATTCTAATTTTACTATTCACAAGTTTATCATTATTCTCATCTAGGGGTTCCATAGATGGTGATAACCTCGTAATAACAGAAGTATTTTATGATACTATAGGATGTGATACAGATTGTGAATGGGTAGAAATATACAATCCGACATCAAGGACAATAAAACTTAATGGTTGGTTTTTGGCAGACAATACAGGAAGCAATCCATTACCTAACTTTTCAGTGGCTGCTGGTGGATATTTTATCTTTGCACGAAATGGAACTCAATTCAATTCAAACTATGGATTTTTACCTGATGATGATTCTATGACTCGTTCATTGGGGAATGCTGGTGATCAATTAAGTCTAATTAATGACAACGGAACGGTTGTTGATTTTGTAGCTTGGGAAGGTGGTGTTTCTGGTGCATATCCATCTTGGACTGTTTCTGCAGTTGATAAATCAATTAGAAGAAAAATGGATACTAATTTTAAGCCAATAGATACTGATAGCAATAATGATTGGGAAAACAGTGGAACTACTGGTGATCCTAATTCTGGTTATGGAGGAACTGGTGATACAGAATCACCTGTTGTTACGATAACAAATCCCACTTCAACCGTGGTTGCTGGAACCTTGTCAATTGGTTGTTCAGCAACAGATAATTCTGGTTCTACTACGACTTATGAGATTAAGATTGATGGAATATCAAAATCCAATTCTAGTACATATTCTTGGGATACGTCATTATATAATGATGGCTCACATATAATAAAATGTGAGGTCAATGATTCTTCATCAAACCTTGGATTTGAAGAAAAAGTAGTGGTCGTTGACAATTCTCCTACGTCTGATTTAATTAAAGTATATTTTAATGATCCGCTGGCAGGTGTGCCACAGATGGCTAATCCATCTGCACAAGCTGGTAATTTATCCTTGGGTCTTACCACTTTACTCGATTCTGCTAATTCTACCATTTATGCTTCTCTCTATCATATTGGATGGGAACCAGTTATTGATAGTTTGATTGCTGCTTATAATAGAAGTGTAACCGTGAAACTGGCAGTTGATCTAGAAAGTATTGATGATTTTCAATCACTCATTGATGCTGGTATTTCAGTAACTGGTGTAAATGCATCTTCCTATATCATGCATAATAAATTCTATGTGGTTGATGGAGAGTACGTTTTTACGGGATCATGGAACCCAACTGTTACAGGGACCATTTTCAATGCAAATGATGGAATCCAAATAAAAAGCATAGAAGTTGCTAATGCTTATACCGCAGAATTTAATCAATTATTTGCTGGCATTAAAGGAAAGAGTAAAATTGATAATAATGATGAGATAATGAAAGCAGGTTCGATTACTGTTGAAGTGTATTTCGCTCCAAAAGACACAGGAAGAGATCGATTAATCGAATTGATTGACTCAGCAAATACTTCAATTCATCTATCTCTATTTTACTTTACTGATAATAATATTTTTGCAGCAATTGAAAGAGCAAAAAACAGAAGTGTTACAATAAAAGGAGTGTTTGATCTTAGAGGTTGGGAAAATTCAGGGTCTGAATCTGATGATGTAATCGCTTGGGGTTTTGGTATTGTAGATGCTTTGCCTGGTGTTAATCATCATAAATTTGGAGTAATAGATGGGAAAATAGTTTGGACTGGTAGTACTAATTGGAGTGCTGCTGGGTTTGAAGATAATGATGAAAACAGTGTTGTGGTACACAGTACTAGGGTGGCTGCAGCTTACATTCAAAGAACAGAAGAATTATATGATGACGCTTCTTCTTATGATGCTTCAACTACTGCAGCTCCTAGAATTGTTACTAAACATTATAAACCAAGCACAGGTAGTAACTTAATCACTTGGAGACCTCGAATGAATGGTAATATGGCATCACCAACAGTTGAGAAATATTTAGTTTGGAGATGGAATACCACTTTGAATACATTTGAATTACTAGCTGAATTAAATTGGGCATATGGGTATTATTATGATTCGAATATTAGTTATAACACAACCTATTATTACTGTGTTAGTTCTGTAGCGTTTGATGGAACTGAATCTGGTTGTTCAGCAGAATATGCACAGATAAAGTACACTGCTACAAGTGGCTCTCAACCTACTCTTTACCCAGCATCTGGGCATCTCTCCAATTTTGCTACAGAAACAACTAATCCAGTTGTATCTATTCAGAATCCAACTAATACAGAAACAGTATCTGGATTTGTAGATATCACGTTTACTGCGGACGACAAATCCTATATCAATACGTGGGAGGTTTATATCAATGGTATATTGAAAACATCAGACAGTCATTATCAATGGGATAGCACCGCAATAGCTGATGGATCATATACAATTATGGCTAAAGCTAGAGATACTGCAGGGAATTGGGGGCAGCATTCAATTACGGTATCTGTTGACAATTCTGCATATTTGCCTCCAATGTCCCCGTCATTAAACACTTTTAAGTTTGCCACTTATAATATTGAGAATTCTGGTTTAAATCCAAATTATATTAATGTACTCAAAGAAGAAAATCCAGATGTTTTTGTATTAGTAGAAACAGGTTTAATGGAAGATAATGGTAATGCTTCTTTAAATGTATTACTTGTAGAGTTGAATGAATATTTCAATAATGAAGTCCCATATCAATTTGTAACTACCATTGGACAACCTTATGGTACGACAGGTTTGGCTATTTTTAGTCGATTTGAAATCCTCAATGCTTTGCTTATTCCAATTGTTACTTTAGATTCTGGGTTGAATTTTGATGTATCTCATGATTTTCTTTCCGCGGAAATTGCCATTGGTAATAATTCAATTTTTGTAATAGGATCTCACTTAAAGGCTTTACCCAATTCAAGTAATGAATTAAAAAGAGAATTGGCCCAAGAGGGAATATTGAACTATATGGATAGTCTTGGGACTAGTACAAATATTATCTATGCTGGTGATTTAAATTCCTATTCTCCAGTAGATATTGGGTCACTTGCTCCAACTAATCCAACTCTAGGTTATGGACCTGTAAATATGACTCTTAATGGAAATCATACAGAAGTCCTGTTAATCATACTTATACTGATGTGTATCGATATTTACATCCAAGTACCTTAGGGTATACTTACAATACAACACCATATGAGGCAAGAATTGATTTTATCATAATTAATTCTAACCTATTGGGTTTGTTAAGTTCATCTTCGGTGGGTGATACGGCAAATGCAAGTGTTGGGTCTGATCATTACTTAGTAGATTTGACATTAGACTTATCTGGATGGTCAACAGCGGATACTATGCCCCCTACTCAGGTTACTGGAATTTCGGGGATATCTACTGGGTCAACTACAACTTATTTATCATGGTCTGCAAATTCAGAATCTGATTTATCCAGCTATAGTATTTATAGAAATGGCTCATTAATTGCACAAACAACGTCAACTAGTTATAACGACAGTGGGCTTGTTGCATCAACTACCTATTCATATAAAGTATCTGCCACTGATACCAGTGGGAATGAAGGATTAAATTCAACAGAATTAATACTAACGACAAATTCTACAACACCTTCCTCTGTTACTAAGATTATCCTATCGGAAGTATTCTATGATACACCAGGTACAGATAGTTTAGAAGAATGGATTGAAATTTACAATGCTGGAACAACAATAGTAAATATATCATACTGGACTCTAAGAGATAATACTGGTACTTATACAATTGCAAATGGGACATTTATCGCACCTGGTGAATATTTGATATTTGCTAGATCATCATCTGGTTTTATTGCTTTATATGGATTTTCTGCTAATTTTACAGATTTGAATTTAAGTTTAAGTAATTCTGGTGATAAAGTATCTCTACATGATGCAAACGGAACAGAAGTAGATTTTGTTGCATGGGAAAACTTTGTTACAGGTTGGAACATAAATGCATCAACAGGTAATTCAATTGCAAGGATTGATATAACAACTGATTCTGATTCAGTTTCTGATTGGACTACTGTTTCATCTAATGGGTCCCCTGGTGGTTAGTGACATATTTTTATGGAGGGTGTTGAATAATTATAATTTGACACACCTTATCAATACAAAAATAATTTTACCCATATATTTAGAATAATTTATAAAATCAATTATTTGTTAAACCCTATTATAAATATTTAATCTAATGGAAACCAAATCTAGCTATATTCATCATAGATAAGTAAAATTTCTACCTGAAATACTAATATATCTGTAAATACTACTCTATCAAATATTTCTACCAATTGAATAAGTGATATTAATGATATTAATAAAAAAATGTTATCCTGTGGTTGAATACACTCAAAATTTAATTTCATTCTGTCCTGTTTCGTCAAATATTTACAATATAATTAATCGACAATATAAAATAACAATAAATAATTGCGGTGTGTTGGTATTATTAAAACACTTTTACCGAGTTTGTAACTTAAATAAAGTGAATTCTAGTGCATTCATTGGATTTCCTGCTCGTTTTTGTGAATGATAAATTTATTATTAATTACTATTTTATTAATTTATGAAAATTGAATATAATTCATTGTAACATAATTTGAATAATATTCAGAAATAATAAAATTTAAATATGTTTGTGAATGTTTCACGATAGACATAAATATCCAATATGGTGATAAAAGTATGACTAATAATAACAAAATAATGAAAAAAACATTGAAAATGCGTTTAATTCAATTGTTTGTTCTAGGTATATTAATATCTTTGACGAGCAATAACTCATTGGTCAATGCTTCTGCAAGCCATCCTTTATTGAATGGTAATTTCGAATCTGGAGTTTTATCTCCTTGGACAACAAATCCAACATACCCATCTGGAGTAACTAGCAATTCATGGCATGTGTATGAAGGAACTTATGGTTTAGCACTTTACAGGTATATATCTTCCACATTTTATAAATCATATGTGGAACAATCAATTAATTACGATGTAGATAAAGTCAACAGTATTGTGTTTTATATGAGGGCTTATGTTGATGTTAAGGTAACAGTATCATACTCAGATGGTACAACAACACCAGTCACTTTTACTGCAAATGGTGCTTGGGGGATTCAATCTATATCACAAAGCCAATTGTCTGCAGGAAAAATAATTACAAAGATTCGATTTGAAACATTATCAAATTCTGTTAATGGAACTGCCATCGATGGAATTGCTGTAAATACACTATATCTAAAAAATGGTGATTTCGAATCTGGAGTTTTATCTCCTTGGACAACAAATCCAACATATCCGTCTGGAGTAACTAGTAATTCTTGGCACGTGTATGAAGGAACTTATGGTTTAGCACTTTACCGGTATATCTCTTCCACATTTTATAAATCGTATGTGGAACAATCAATTAATTATATGGTTGATGAAGTTAATAGCATTAGTTTTTATATGAGGGCCTATGTGGATGTTAAGGTGACAGTGACATATTCAGATGGTTCAACAACACCAATCACATTCACGGCCAATGGAGCATGGGGTGCTCAATCGATATCACAAAGTCAGTTGTCCGCTGGCAAAATAATTACCAAGATCCGATTTGAAACATTGTCAAATTCTGTTAATGGAACTGCCATTGATGGGATTAACATAAATACATTGTTTTTAATGAATGGAAACTTTGAATTGGGATCTTTATCTCATTGGAATACAAATCCTACATATCCTTCTTCGATTACAAGTAATGCATGGCACGTGTATGAGGGAACGTATGGTTTAGCATTGTATCGGTATATTGGTACTACATTTTATAAATCATATATTGAACAATCCATTAATTGCGATGTTGATATGATGAGTAGTATAGACTTCTTTCTAAAAAACTATGTTGAAGTTAAAGTAACTATTACTTACATCGATGGGTCGACAACCCAAATCAACTATAGTGCAAATTATGGATGGCAAGGTAAATCTATTTCCTCTGCACAATTATCTGCTGGAAATACTATTGTAAAGATAAAATTTGAAACTACCATAAATTCTCCTAATGGAACTGCAATCGATGGAATATCAATCAATTAATTAATAATTATTTTATTTCAAAATCATAACTTGAAAATTAATATAATTTCAAATTTAGATTTCAATTTTTAATAACATACAATAAAATAGATTTAAGGTAATTCAATTGTTTATAGTTATTGCATTTATTGTAAAATATCTCTTAGAGTATTAAATGTCTTTATAGAATTTTATTTACACTAATATTTTCCTTCACTCTATCTACAGATGATTTAGGTTTCGCAAGGACAATTAATTTCAAAATATTCTCAGAAAACTATCCATTGCTTACTTTAATTCAATCAATTTTATATTACTGAAAAATAAAATTAGTAAAATGAGAAGATTAAATCTAGTTTTATTATTTAGTTTAATCTTTTACTCAACACCCATAAATCCTACTCAACCAACTCAATTAGCTGTTGATCCGAATTTAATTGATCCAAATGTGATTTTACATGATATAATTCAAACAACAGAAATCCCTATTAGATTTTGGAGAGGCGATCCAAATTATTTTCAAATAATTGATAGTAAAATTTTTCCACTATTTGATTTTGGTGGATATAATGTAATTCGAGGATTGGGTAAAGCATGGATAACTTGGACTGTACAAACAGGAGACCATAAAATAGCACTGGTTGCATTGTACAATAAAGGAAATATTGATGTTTTTAAAGTCTATGATGACTATGAGTACACAGAAGTTTATTTTAAAGGTTTAGGACCAAGATTATTCCTTATAACAAGTACAGTTAATGTAACAAATTTTAGAATAATCAGTCCTACAATATCTGATTATTCAGTTAATTATCAATATGCTTCTGAGAATCATCAAATATGGGTGTATCAGACTGGTTTCAAATTATTTCTGATTGAAAATGGAATTGGTCGCAAATATATCATTAATAATGGTACTCATGCTGAAGAATTCTATACATCAGATATGGTTATTTCTTCAGGCTTGGATTCTGCAATTATACAACGGGGTGATGGTGATTTAATAGTTGAAAAACCAAATTCTATTTTCACTCTTCCTGATTATTATTCAAACCAAACTGAAATTGCACACTTTATGTATGAATCAATGGTCTTTGATCCTGGTTCTGGTTTTGGAATCATAAATGGTATTGAAATCGTACTTCCTGATGATTCCATTGATGTATTTCCGTATGGATTAACATCGAGTATTGTACAAACGATAAAAAATGAATTTTATGAATATACTGGCTATAATTGGAATTTAGTTGCTAATCATTCTGGCGAATTGGTTATATTCGATTATTCTCTCATTGATATCGGTTTGTATGTGGGATCTGTGGCTGTTGATGGATTATCACTTATTGCAAGTGGAATTGATGATGATAATGATTTGTTACCAAATGCCTTAGAAGATTATTATCGTACATTTGATAATAATCCTGATAGCGATGATGATGGAATATCGGATATGATAGAAGTTGCATTTTCTACAAATCCTTTAATTAATGATCGAAATAATGATGCAGATCAAGACGGATTGTCAAATATAATTGAATATGAAATACAATCAGATCCTGGTAATCCAGATACTGATTATGGAGGTTCATTTGATGGTTGGGAGTGGAAATATCAATTGAATGTGACTGACCCTTCAGATGATATTATTGATAATGATGCAGATGGCTTAGTTAATTATGTTGAAAGCGAGTACAATACCAATCCATATAGTATTGATACTGATGGTGATGGAATGGATGACAAATGGGAGATAACATTTGGCTTGGATCCCTTAGATCCGAGGGATGCGGAATATGACTATGACAATGATGGAATATCAAATCTACAAGAATACTTAGATGGGACTGATCCTTTGAAAAAAGACGGTCAGTTATTTATTAAAGGGTTCAAATTATGGTTTTTCGTAATTGTTCTTCTTGCAATTATTCCAGTACATACTACTTATAAAAAATTGTTAAATGATGAATTTGACTAAAGATATAGATATATTTTGTACATGGTAATAGAGAATATGTCAACTGTTGGAATACAATGTAAAAAATGTAAAGAACTGTGGAGAGTTGAGTTAAAATCAGAAGGTGGTCATATTTCAGTATTTGCAGCTATATGTACCTGTTCTGCGATCTTAGTTGGCAATTATGATACTTCTATTGATGAAATAAAAAACAATGATACTATGAGAAAGAAATATTTGTCAAATGGTAGTTTCGAGTATCTATTATTGTCTGAAGATGAATTACAAATGCTTCCATTTCTTGATATTGAATAACTAAGATAATCCCAAAAGAGCAAGTGTTACAGCCATAACTGTATACATACGATTTTCAGCCTCATCAAATACAATAGATCTTTCGGAATAAAACACCTCATCATCAACTTCCTCTGATTTTCTTGGTAGACAATGCAAAAACACCCAGTCAGGTGCTGCATGTTTGCCAAGTTGCATAGTTACTTGGTAACCAGCGAATTCTTTTAATTTTTTCTCTTTTTCTGATTCTTGACCCATACTTATCCAAGTATCTGTAACAAT
>JAOUKW010000154.1 GCA_029882335.1 Candidatus Heimdallarchaeota archaeon
TTTAGAACTGTTTTACAATATGGATTACTCATCATATTAATCAGACTATTTTATAAATGGGGCTTTTCAAATTACCGTGAAGCTTGGTATTACTTTGATGAAAAAGAAGAGATATTAATTGTCATCCGTCTAGTAAATAAAAATTGGGAAGTCATTGAAATACCATACGAGGAAATAGATGAAATTGAGTGGAATAATGATGATAATGGTTATGCAATTATCAAATCCTATGGAATGGAATTTGAAACAAATCGAAGTAAAGATAAAAGAGCATCTTCTGTGACAGATTTATGGGGTGAATTAGCTAGAACTTCTGCAAAGATGACTCATTGGCCAATAATTTTGATATGTTCAAAATGTGATAGAAAATTTGGACATCATATAGGTACCGCTGTTTGCCCGTGGGACGAGACCATGTTGATAGATCCAAAAGTTAAGGGTGGATATGAAATTAAAGAAGCACATCCGGATGATTTTGATAGAATTTAAATAAAATTTACCAATTATTAGATCAGAGTAGGAACATTCATTATATCCACCAATATCATCTATGTGCTAATATAATGAGTAATTTGGATAAAATAACCGAAATATGGGAAAACGAAGAAGTGAGAGAGATAAAAGATGTACTAGTAATATCACTAGATCTATTGAAACAAGCAAAAAGAGAAGGAGAAGATATCCCCTTTGAAATAGAGGCGGATATTATAATATCAGCCAATTATGCACTAGAATACGGATCCAAATTTGAAGATGCTCTAGACATATGTGCATTTATTCAATCTATAAAAACAAAAAAGATTAAAATTGATGAACATAAAGTTTTACGATTAAATAGTCTAGCCTCGGGAATATTGATTTCTACGATGATTGGAGATGCACATAATAATACCCATAATGCAGCCATCATAATGGAATACCTGGGTCATGCATCATCTATGGATACTTCATCAATTATTAAAACCATGGCAGGTTATCTAAACTCCAGTATTTCTAATTCAAGACCTTCAAAGTGGTCTTTAGAAGTTGTTTCGTTTGTTATTACACTCAAATCTCTTGGTGAGGAGCTAGGAAGTTGGAATACTGAAGATGACAATATAATCCAACTAGATAAAATGTTTACAAAACCATTTGATGAAACGGAACAAAGATATTTAGATATTTGGAGAGGTGAATGGAATGAAAAAACAGATTATTATAGATTCGTTACATTGATGATAAAAAATAGCCATTCAGAGGAAAAGCGATGGATTGAAAATGCATTACAAATTTATAATGAAGATAATTAATTGTACTTAATTTGACCAAATCCTATTCAAGAATGCAACTCCTAATGACAAATTATTTTATACAATATATGAATAAAATAACGAGTGAAACAGAAAGAATGTATCGGAGAAATTATTTTAACAAATAATCAAAGATATGATTCTCGTCTAGTAACTTACTCAAATAAATCAAATAATTGGTATAGAGGAAGAGGAAAGTTATTTATCGATTTAAAAAATTCTTCAACCACACCAATGGGAAAACAAACATTAGGAACCTTTTATTGTAAAAAACCACAACACAATAAAAATAAGCATATTTATCTATTGACTAATACAGATATTGGCCAAATTGTCAAATTAGGTAGAGATAAGACAGAATTTGTACAGATAGAGGTAACCGCAACTTTAGTAGCTGATGAAACAATTGATTACAAAAAACCAAAAGTATCTAGATTTTAGATATTTTCAAATTATTTATCCTAAAAATGTTTCAAACACAATCTAAGTAAATTTAAAAACCATATAATCAACAGAAGTAAACAACAATCAAAATTAACTCATTATATATCGGATAGGATATTTAATAATTTGTCTAATGAAAATGGTTTGAGCAGTTTTCCTTGAAATCCATATTCTTTATAGTTGATTGCAATTGGGTCTTGTGAATAACCAGTCATCAGTATCACTGCTACATTAGGATTTATTTGTTTTAATTTTTCAAGAAAATTTTTACCATTCATATCTCCCCTTATAGTGAGATCAGAAAAAACCAAATCGAAAGGATTTTTGTCAAATGCTTTTTCATACGCAAAGAGAGCAGCTTCACTAGAGTAGAATGTCTCGACTATATGATTTTTCATCTTCAAATATGTTTTTATTGAATCTGCGAGTTCCAACTCATCATCAACAACCATTATTTTCAGAGATTTTACTGTTTCTGTAATCTTATTTTTTGAATGTTCTTCATTAGATCCTGAATATTTAGGTAAAACAAACCAAAATATCGTTCCTGAATGTTGATTGGATGAAAAATCCAATTGTCCACCGTGAATAAGAATGATTTGTCTTACAGAATAAAGACCCAAGCCTTTACCATGGAGTTTAGTGGTAAAAAATGGATTGAATATTTGAAATTTATCTTTATCAGATATTCCAGAACCATTATCTGAAATTTTTACGATATACCATTTGTCATCCTTATTTTCCACACTACACTGTAACATTGGTATATCAATATCACTCATAGCATCAATAGCATTTATTACGAGATTGGATATGACTTGATTTATCATACCTTCATCAACTTCTACTAATGGTTTAGATAAATTAAGAATAAATTTTGGTTGTATTCGTGTCCCACTAGTAAAGAATTTGACAGATTCATATACTATTTGGTTAAGATCTTTGATATTTCTATTTGGTACTCTATTTTCGGATAAGGATAATAATTGATTGGTTATACTAACTGATCGATCAATAAGTGTTTCCATAGTATTAGCTAGATCTATGAGATTTGCATCTTGATTGTCTTCACCAATTAATTTGATAACACCTACGTTACCCATCAATGCAGCTAATTGATTATTAAAATCATGAGCAATTCCACCTGCAATTAAACCTAGAGACTTCAATCTATAAGAATTAGTCATTTCTTTTTCTAACAATTTTCTAGTTGTAATATCCTCCAGTATAAGTAGATAATCAGTAACAGAGGTACTCTCAAATGTATTCTGAATAATATCATTTTTTGATAAATGAATTTTAAAATAACTAGGCGAACGGTCTGCACATTCTACAGAAATATCCCCCTCCCAATTTTCCGCGGATTGCAGTATTGAGATAATATCCTCGAGTGATTTTCCATTATTGATTGGATTATCATCTAGAATCATAATTTTACGTAGATCTTTTCCAATTAATTCTGGTATTTCTTTACCAAAAATCCTACCATTTATTCGGTTAACATACTCAATTTTGAATTCTGAATTGATTATAAATATTATGTTAATCGAATTTGTTAACATCCTGTTGAGTTTTTGTATTCGTGCATTATCTTCGATTTTCGTGGTAGCATCTCTGCCGATCCCGTGAACAGTGATCTCATTTTCAAGATCTTTTAACCAAAATACCAATTCTAAATATTTTAATTTTCCGGATTTACATCTAAATGGAAGAGTTTTTGTAGAATTTATATCTTTTATCTCTTCAAAATTTAGGTGATTTGAAACACCAATAATAAATTGGTTTAGTGTTTTACTGATTAACTCTTTAGGTTTGTATTCTAATATATCATCTACTACATCATTTACACCAATTATTTTTCCATCATTAGATAGTGAAAAAATAATATCCTTGGCGTGATTAATTAGATGATAATAATCAATTCCTTCTTTGTATTGGTTTATTAATAAAACAAATGTACGTATTAAATGAGATATTTCCTTTGCATATTTCTTCAAAAATTGTTGCTGTTTGAACTTTAAATTTAGAGGTTCATAATTAGGCTTCCATAAACCTAGATAACCAAATACTTGATTTCCACTAATAAAAGGACAAAACATACAGGAATTAATCCCCAAAGATCGAACATAATTTATTACCTCAGGATGTAATTTTTCTGAATTTTTAAGATCATTTATATATAAAATTTCTTTATCTTCCATGATAATTTTTGAAAGTGAATGATTACTGATGTATACTGAATATGATCTGGGTCTAGATGAAACTTCTACAAAGGAGTTTTTTCCTAAATTCTTAACTTTAGACCGATATACAGGATATTCGGGATAATCCGATTGTCCAAGTTCTAATAAAACAATCGAGATGTGTGCATTAGGAATGATTTTACGAATTTCATCTTCAATAAATTCTCCTAATTGTTGGATTGAGATGAATGACTCTATCCTACGCGTTAATTCAAATATTGCTTCATCAACACTGTATTTCATACAAATTCAGTTATTCAATTAATAATTAACTCTTAGTGGATATAAAAATGAATTGATTAGTTTATTGTAATCTGATATTAATAGTACATTAATTGAATTTATTGTTCTATAAACAATCATCTTTACACCAGTCATTAAGTTGTGTGACTCAAACAAACCTTTCCAAAGTTCAATAGAATTAAAAATGAATGTTGAAGCTCATTCTTTTTAGTTATTTTCTGACTATCAAAGACAAAATCAAATAATTATATAATTCTCAATTCGTTGTTTTATAATCAACCTTGCAACTATAAAAAATCGCTCATTATTTAAAATATGAAATTTTCTTACATATTATAAGAAAATGAAATCGACAGATGACAATAATTTTTTAAAAATCAATTCGATATTGTCGGATGATGTAAACAGTCATTTTATTTTTTATGGTGATGTATGGGCTTCTTTACAAGGATTGAATGATAATTCTATTGATTGTGTGATTACATCACCACCTTATTGGGGTCAACGAGATTATGAATTTGAAGGGCAAATTGGGAATGAAGTTGAATTAAGAGAATATATATCTAAATTAGTAATTATTTTTGGTTTATTGCGAGAAAAATTAGTTTCAGAGGGAATTTTTTACTTAAATATAGGGGATAAATATATCTCAAAATACGGCAATACACCTCTAGGAATGACACCGTATCAATTGGCATATCAAATGGTTAGAGATGGATGGATATTAAATGATATTCTTATCTGGTATAAACCCAACCACATGCCTTCTAGTGTTAAGAATAGATTCACCAATACTTATGAACCAATTTTTGTGTTTTCTCGTTCGACAAACAATTATTACACAAAGTATCAAGAATCATTAAATAAAGATCAAATTATATCTATACTGAAAATACCAGTTCAAAAGTTAGAATATAGACATATGGCTTCATTCCCTGAAAGATTAGTCATAGAATTATTGAAATTCGGTATTCGCGCAGATGGTATCATTTTAGACCCATTTGCAGGTTCTGGAACTACGACCAAGGCAATAATTACTATGAATGAATCAATAGACCTTGGAGATAGAGATATTACAATTGGTATTAAACAATTTATAAAATATAAATTTAAATCAATATTAATTGAGGCAAATAGCGAATATATAGATATCATAAAGAAAAGATGTAGAATAAGACCTGAAAATATAATTAATTTTGAATATTTACCAATTCCAACTAAACAAATAAATTCCCTAAGATCAGAGATAATTGACACTCCTGGAAACATAATTTACTCTCAAGAAGATGAAGAATTGCCGGTATTGGTTAAATTTCTGAAAACCGAGGAAGAATTTTATCAATTTACCTACAAATTAGCTCATGAAGAAACAGATTATTTAATCAGCGATGATGGATTACTTTTTCTTGGGTTACCCAGTAGTAAAATAGATTTAATTTGGAAATTGATTCAACTAACTAAGAATAGATGGGTAATCAGGAATATGATTGTATATCCCAAGGGAAAGAAGTGGAGGCCAATTTTTATGTTGGTAAAGGATATTAAATCAGTAGGATACAAATTTGATTTAGATAAAATAAGATTACAGCATAAAACATCAAATTTAATTTCATTTGACTCTATGAACTTTCTAGGAACTAGAGTAAAGCAACCTTCTTCTTATTTTCTTCATCCAAAAGATGGAATAATCACAAAAATAATGAATATTTACCCCAACGGATTACCCAAAACAGTTATGGTTCAGTGGAAAAATCAAGATTATTCATTTGAAGAAATAATAGATCCAAATAGATCCCATCCATTAGTTCAATTTAATTGTCCAAAATGTGATAGTATTTTAAAGAAATATCACCATTACAATAGATATTTACAATGTCCTATTTGCTCAATAACACTTTGGAAATCAATTGACACTATTCCAAAACTAATTGAAATTTTTTCTATAAATGAAAATATACAAACCAATATAACTCAAATTAATACAAAAAAGAAAAAATTGAAAAATGAATACACAGGCAAGTTTAAAGATTCTAACAAGATTAATAGAGGTCAGTCACCAGGTGCTAGAAGTTCAGTTGAAGAGGAATATTTTACTTACACCCGATATTACCATATCAAACAGAGTCTAGTTTGTGATTATTTGAATTTATATCGTAAGGAGAGAGGATTTACAAAAACAGCAATCACTCGAAAATTTCCATCAGAATATAAACATACTGTTGGTCATTGGTTTCGTAAAGATATGGGTGGTTCACTCCCCAAACCTGAAGATTTAAAAAAATTGAACCAAATTCTTTCTTTAGATTCCAGCTATGTTAATTATATAAGTAGATTTGGATTAAAATTACAGGCTGTAATCCCTCATAGAAAGGGTAAAAACCCTGGTGATTTTTTAGAGATGAATGAAAGTGAGATTCAGGACTTATTATACCAATTAGGAACTCCTTAATCTATTTCCTGTATTTAATTAAATACAATTACCATTTATCAAATTAGTTTGATGGACAATTAATGAGGCTGTACAATATTGAATTGATTTTTTCAAAAAATTTGAAAAGTTGTTGCACAGGACAATTCATAATTCATCATTAACAGACTCAAAATAATTCAATCTTATTAGTTTAAATATCAAATCTATTATTAATTCTATGATTAAATTTTTAAAAAATTTTAATACGAATAAGATACTACTAATGGGAATAACTCTATTGTTCCTCTTCATACAGCCTGTTTCAAGTTGTGCTAGATCAACTGATTTTTGGTCATGTTGGTGATATATCAAATAACAAAATTATCTTTTTAAAAACTAAATTTTTTAATTCACTTATGTTATTTTCTGTATAATTATTATCAAGAACTAATTTTAGATATTTTGATATTTCATTTTTTAAATCATTATCTTTGATAAAATTTAATATGTTAAAAATTTGATCTATTTCTCCTGAATTTAAAGTGATTGAAAATTTATGAATATAGATAAGTATAGAAAGTAAACCAAAATATTTAATCTCACCAATTATTTCAGGTTTAGATAAATCGAATAAAAACACTTCGAGGTTGAATGATGAATTGAATTTATTTTGTTTCTGTAGCTCATAAAGATAACAAATATCAAGGATCATATTCGATTTTAAATTATTTTCTTCATAAATAGTCTTATACTCATTGATTAATGCAGATGATGAGTTTCCTTCTTCAATTTTTTCATAGATAAAATATAATTTCAAAATACAATTTGCTAAATTAATAGAAGCAACTCCAATATTTTTAACTTTTCTCCAAAATGAAATAGATTCAATTAACAAATCAATTGTTTTAAGATAATTGCCATCATTTAACTCAATACTAGCTCTTTTCTCTAATGCTAATGATGAATAGATAGGATTGCTTATCCGATTTGCCAATTCAATTAACTTTTGTGTGTGAAAACTCGCTTTCTTTATTTGTCCCAATTTAAGATAAATATTTGTCAGATTTATATGAACTCCAAAAATATCAATTACAGAACCATATTCGGATAAATATGAATGTGATTGTAAGAAATACTTTATTGCTAATTTAAAATGCATTTGAATGTTATATATAATTCCTTTCCCTGACAGTGATATTCCAAAATCCCTTTGTTTTACTTGAAAGTTTTCTATTAAACTTAAGTCTAGATAAGTATGAGCTTTTTTATAATTACCCATATCAAAAAAAACTCTTGAAATAAAATAATAAACAGACCCTAAATCAACAATAATTCTTTCGTCTGGTTTTAGCTTTGAGGGTAAGTGAGTATTGATATGTTGTATAAATTTCAAACGTGCTTCTTGAAAAACAATTTTTGTGGATAAATCATGAAATATTTTCTGATCTTTCAAGTACAAGAGGATTGTTAAACTAATTTTATATTCATCATTGTTCAAGTTATCAATGGCAATATTTGCCAAATATTGAATTCGCGTAATTTCTTGTTTATCCACATTTAGAATTTTATTAAAATAAGTCTCAACTAAATTACGATATATTTCATCGTCTTTTGTTCTTCCCAAAAGATCAGTATTGATCAATTGGATAATCTCAGAATCATAGACATACTTATGGTCATTTTCTTCTATATTTAACATATAAAATCTTTGAGAGATGGAATTAGTTGATTTTACTTCTTTATCCATCCCTCTTAAGTCTTCAACCAATGTAGGATCAATAAATTCTTTGTCTCCAATTATTAAATCTTTTTGGACTAATAAATCTGAAATAATTTTGAAAAATGGTTTATCTAAATTCAATTGATTTTTTAAATCAGAAATCTCGTTGAAAGTAAAAAACTGATTTTCCACGATCTTTGATAGAAATTGAAATTCAATTGCATAGGGATGATTAGCTGCAGTCAATGATTCTCCTTGATGAATTAGCTCCCGTAAAAGTTGTTTACCTATGTTCAAGTTCATTCCAAGTATAATTTCCAGAAACAGTAGATAGATATTATCTCCAGAAAGATATCCTCTGTCATAGAATATATTTGAAGAATGTGGATTATTATGGAGAAAATTATTTCTGGTATTTCCTTGTGAAAATTCAGATGGATCAATTTTTTTCAATAAATCTTTTGCCCTTTGAATTGAGTTCATTGCCTGAGTATCTAATCTGTATTTAAGAAGAGCATGGGTTTGTAAACATAGTAATCTAAATTGATCTACATAAGACAAATCTATTGATTTATTATCCAGTAATTCCTCAATTAATATTACAGTATCTAAGTAGTTTAAATCAAAAAAAGAGTTAATAATACTGGAAAATTCATGCAGAATAGAATCAAATTGCTT
>JAOUKW010000553.1 GCA_029882335.1 Candidatus Heimdallarchaeota archaeon
TATATTTTTTAATTTTGCAAACAAATTAATGAGAAATGTCTACGATTTAATGAAGTATAGAAGAACTACAAGAGAATTTGATACTAAAAATATAGAGGTAGACAAGCTAAAAAGAATTGTTCAAGCGGGAATATATGCTCCATCTGGGTCTAATTCCTGTCCCTATCTGATATATCAGATTACCAATCCACAAATTAAAGCCAAAATTAGGAAAGGTGCAGAGGTAGTTGAAAAATCATTTTATGATCGAAAACAATTGGAAGACCCAGATTTCATTGATTGGGCTAAAACTAAAAACTTATCCCATGAAAAACCGATGATAACACAAGCCCCTGTATTATTTGTTATTGTGGAAGATACAAATTATGATTCTAAACATTCATTGGAGAGTTGTTGGATTATGATTGGATATCTCCTAATTGCTATTGAAAGTGAGGGATTAAATTCTGTCACCTATACACCTGAAGATTTAAGTTTTATAAAGGATATATTACAATTATCACAGAAATTGAATCCTTTAATTATAATTCCAATTGGTTATAGTTTAACAAATCAGTTGACTGAACCAAAACGACCTGATATCAAGGATAGATTACTACTCATTCAATGAAATTATCTATGAATAATTTATTATTAATTTTTTCTTAATTTCCTTTTTCTAATTATCAGGATACTTGAGATGATAACTAGGGATATTACTATGGGTAGGGATAATTGTCTTAAGAAGTTTGGATTTCTATAAGTTATACTATCCTCATTACCTCCCAGATCAATTGCTTTTATTTTTAAGTTAAACCAATATCCTTCAATATGGGTGAGATTATAAGATACATATCCTTCACGAAAGATGAGGAAATGCTGGGTAATGTTGCTGTCAATTGCTATAGTTACATTTACTATACCATTATCCGTTATCTCCCATTCCATTAATTCAGGTAAATCATCACCCCTCCATAATTCAGTTATTATTGGTTTTTCATGATCATCTGAAATAAATGAAATAATATCTTCCAGAATTAATTCGGTGTGAGATGTCATAGTCATGTTAATATTAATATCTGCATCGAATGTGGTACCAAATATCTCCATCTCTCCTGAGGCTGATACTGAAAAATAAAATAGAATATCTATAGTCACTCCGAGGTATAAGCCCGATATTGGGTCTTGAATAAATGATATCATAACTTCACGTGTTACATTATAAGGTGTATCATTAAAAATATCATCTGTTGTATCTCTATAAATCCCTGTGGAATAGTTATAATATTCAAATTTATATAAAATATCTGATGTTACGTTTATATTGCCGTTATATTCTAATGTATCTACTATTGATTGATTTGATAACCAATTATATGTTTCAAAATTAGTTGTTTCTGATACCTGTGATAATGAAAACTCTCTAAATTCAAAAGATATACCACTAGAGTAATCCATTAAATTTGCATAACGAAAATCTTCAATATCCTGCCATGATTGATTGCCCATTAAACCATACCAATTGAGGTTATCATTATAATATTCATTAATAGAATTATTTTCATCTACTTCTATCCAATCTCCCCCACTGATGTCATTTTCAAATTCAACACCAGTGGATGAACTGTATCCATTTAACTCATAACTATCTGTACCAAATAGCTGGCGATGAGTGGAATTATGTTCAAAACTGATTAATGATCTGTTACCTGTCTTATTTGTAACTGTTTCAATGTCTGTGTCATATCCTGATAAACGGGTTCCTAATGTACTATCGTAACTATCAAACTTGATATTACCAATAGTTGTGTTTTGATTTGTTAATTCGTATTGTAATTCGATTTCCCCTGGGTTTATTGGCTCATTTATATTTTCAACATCACCTAGGGCAACGTCAGGTGTAATAATCAGAAAAGATAATAAAACTAACCTGATGATTGTATTCATATATTATATTTTGATATTATATTTATCAAGCTTATTACATTATATACAATAAATCCATAATTTCGTACATATTTACTATCTGCCTAATTTTCTTCAAAATGATGAATCTACATCTGAATTTTTCATTTCTGTTGAATTATTAATTTTATCTCCTTGAATTTCTTTTTCTTTATCCTTTTTAAGTAATTTAAGAATCAACGCTTTTATCAATAATATGAATGAGACTAGTGCTCCGGTATAAAATGCGATGGATTCAATTATCTGGATTATCTTCAAGATAAAGGGGATAAAACTATCAATAGCCAGACCTGCT
>JAOUKW010000155.1 GCA_029882335.1 Candidatus Heimdallarchaeota archaeon
GGTTCCTCCACCATCTACAGGTGCAACAGCCCACAATGCCATAACTAGGGTTAATTTAGCCCATTCAACCTCATCATTGACACCATCTCCATTTAGAGAATAGGATACTCTGACTTCTAAAATATCTTCTGAAACTTTTCCTTTTAATGATTCTTCATATCTAAGTGTTACATCATCGTCAACTGAAAGAAAATCAAAGTAAGTTCCACTGACTCCAGTGATTACAAAGTCAAATTGTGTTTCATCACTTACATACTTATAACTTGTAGTCTGTGCATTTACAGTTTGTATAAGTAAAAGAAAGATGAATATTGCCACTCCCTTTTTATATTTTATTGAGTTTAAATTCAATTACTCACCAACGATTGCCAAAGACAACATTACTTAAATATTGCCACCCTAGAGTGTTTTATGGGTAAACATAACATATAATTAAAAATAGATATCCACTTTTTAATTTATAAAAACAATATTTTAAATTATTTAACAGAAATATCAAATAAATACAATGTGAAAAGAATTAAAAATTCATTAGAATAATAGAATGACTTACTTGCTAGTTTATATACATCAACAGAAATAGTTTATTTATGCCTCAAGTGTTTGTCAATCTCTTTACCCATCCTGCTTGTGCATGTGGTCCAACGATTGATCTTGTCAAAGGTCTTGGAAGGGAATTTGAAAATCTAAAAGTCAAAGAAATATCATTGGTAACACCAGAAGGAAGAAAACAGGCATTTGATGCCGGTGTGAAGACTATTCCAACATTACAATTTGAAGATGGTACATTATTGGTAACCTCAACAGAAATAACCAGAAAAGCAATATTAGAGAAATTAAATGGTACTCTCTAGGTCAATTACCTCATTCAATTTGAACTCATTATAATGATCTTTATTTCTAACTCACTTTAGAGTTTAATTAATTCTTCAGCCAATTATTAATGAAATTTATCAAGCTGTTGATCTAACATTTGATGGAGATTTTCGCGTGAAATTGCATGGGGATGATTTTGTAATAATTGAGCTATCACTCGAAATGACCACCCAATCGCGGATTGAGTATCTTTCTCATTGGTAACAAGGTATTTCAACTTGGGGTTATCAGAAAATAAAGCTTCACTAATGGCATTGACAACATTGTCTGGTTTATCTTTATCTACTCTATCTAAGAATTGCTGATTCTCAATCCCCTGATATGCTCCTGATAATTCATCCTTATAGTGAGAAGTCTCATACCTATCCTTTTTCGATTTCAATAGAGAAGCCATTGCCTTGGTAATACCTGATTGTACATCTCCTGGCTTTATTGTCACACAAGTAACTCCAAATTTTCTTACCTCGAAATATAATATATCAGTAAATGCTTCAACTGCAAATTTAGAGATACTATAGGACCCAATTAATTTAGTTGGTATAGTACCCGACAATGATCCGATATTTACGATTCTTCCTTTATTCTCTATTATAAATGGCATTAATTTTCGGGTCACATTTACTACTCCATAAAGATTTACCTGTAATACTCGATGGAACTCTTCTTCTGTAGATTCGACCAAAGGCCAATAATCAGTGATACCTGCATTATTAACTATACCATATAGACTATCTCCTTGTTCCTTTACCCATTCAACTAATTTATCTATGCTTGCTGAATTTGTAACATCAAGCGTTGTTGATTTTACATTTTCAATCGAATTCAAAATATCTACATTTTCCTGAAGATATGCAGTAGCATATATTGTATATCCTCTACCTGCCAGTGTTTCCACTGTTTGTCTACCAATTCCAGTATCTGCGCCGGTAACTAATACGGGTCCAAATGATCCATTCATATCCACACCTTGATGATATCGATTTTAAATGTATTTTCTATCAAATTTACAATAGATATCATTATCCAAATTTAATGATATTTAATCCAGAGTCATCTTATTACATTATTCCTAAAATAAAACCAAAATATTAAAATAAATTATCTTAATTTGCATAAATCCAAAGGTAATTTTAGTCATACTTAAGACTTTAAATTCTGTTACCAAGTTATTGTATGGCATTTTCAACTAGAGATAGGGAATTTATACCACCAAGAGATTATCATAGCAATAGAAAGAGTTCTAGAAAATGGTTATTCTCACATCTAAAAAGGCATAAATTCTTAATTACTGTGGGATTAATATTACAATTGGTTAATATTACACTTCAGAGTATTGTTCCCGGATTATTTAGTGATTTGATTGCTGCATTTAAGAACAATAAATTGACACTTGAGGTAATAATACAAAAATCAACTTTGATAGGAATATTATTAGGTTCTACCGCAGTAGTTCAATTGGTACGATCATTTTCATTTGAAACGGTTGGTGCTAGATTGGAGAGAGATTCAAGAGATGAGTTATACAGTGAATTATTAGGTAAGAGTCAAACATTTCATGATTCAACCAAAGTTGGCGATATTATGAGTCGAGTTACTCAGGATGTACGACAATTATCGCTGTTGATGAATCCTGGTGTAAATATGATTTTTCTCAGTATGACTTTTGCATTAGTACCTATAATTTTCATGGGAATGATTAATCCAAAGCTACTGGTTACCCCAGTTATTTTCTTTTTATTATTTATTTATCTATCACGTTGGTATAATGGAAAACTTACTCCATGGTCATTAAAATCTCGTACTGCACTAGGTAAACTTAATAATAGATTGAATGAAGTTATTAATGGAATTCAAGTAGTTCGTGCTAGTACAGAAGAGCCATTTGAAAGAAAATTATTTCAACAGAACATTCAAGATTATTACAATGCAGAAGTAAAACTTGGTTGGATACGGGCGAAATACCTACCAAGTTTATTTTATGGAATAGCAATTATGATTTCCATTTTCCATGGAATCACATTGTATAAAGCAAATGAAATAGCATTTGAAGAATTGGTCGAATTTATCCTATTATTTCAATTGATGAGATTAGCAGTATTCTTAAATTCTTTTGCCATTAGCGCAATTTCTATGGGATTAGCAGCATCAGATAGGATCTATGAAATACTTGAAGGTGAAAGTAATATTGATTTAAATGTATCTGGCTATGCACAGGAGATTAAAGATGGTATAGAGTTTAATGATGTGTTTTTTGCGTATAATGGATCAAATATATTGGAAAACATCAATTTTAAAGTAGCCAAGGGTCAAACTGTTGCGTTGGTTGGAGTTACCGGTGCTGGTAAATCAACTATAATAAAGTTAATCACGCGTCTATACGACCCGATTTCGGGATCAATATTGATAGATTCAGTAAATCTCAAAGAATGGTCAATTAAATCACTTCGATCCCAAACATCCATCGTAGAACAAGACGTATTCCTATTTTCAAGAACAATCTCTGAAAATATAAAGTTTGGATTATCTGAAATTAGTCAGGATCGAATAATTGAAGCTGCAAAGATTGCACAAGCACATAATTTTATTATGGAATTACCAGATGGATATGATACAGTCATTGGTGAAAGAGGTAATTCATTATCAGGTGGTCAAAAACAACGAATCGCAATTGCGAGAGCAATTGTTAGAGACCCAAAAATCTTAATTCTCGATGATTCAACATCTGCCATTGATTCCAAAACTGAAGATGAAATAAACCAAGCTATCAAAAATGTGATCTCAGGGAGAATTGCATTTATCATTACTCATCGAATAGCACAAATCAGAAGAGCAGATCATATCATCCTCTTAGATAATGGTAAAATTATCGATCAAGGGAATCATGAATATTTATCAAAAAATTCAGAAAAATATTTGGAGATCTTCTCCATATTTGATAAGGAGGATGTATAATGGGTTGGATAACTGAAGGATTAGATAAAGCGTCGTATGATAGATCATACAAAGACAAGGATTTATTTAAAAGAATAATACGCTATTTTAAACCATATCGCGGATCAATGCTTATGGTTAGTCTTGCAGTGATTATAACTGCAGTAATTAATGCATCATTACCATATTTAGTCGCAGAAATGGTTGATTCTATTGAATTTAATACAAATAATGACGTTACTTTATTTGTTGGAATTATCGGTGGTATGTATATGTTTATTTTCATTGCAAATGCATTGCTTGAAATATTTACTGCAAGAGCTATTCAGGGTTCTGTTCGAGACTTACGAAGAGATACGTTTAGTGCACTATTACAAAGAGATATGTCATTTTTTGATAAACAACCATCAGGTAAGTTAGCCTCTCGAGTAACAAATGACACGTATGAGTTTGCAACTACTGTTTCTTTAACATCAAGTTTAGTGGCACAGATATTCTCCGTCTTATTTATCATTTTATTTCTCATATCAAGATCTGTTAGATTGACAGTGGTAACTGCTTCCTTTATACCCTTTGTAGTTCTTATTGCATTATCATATAGAAAAATAGCTAGGTTTGTCTCATTACGAAGTCAACGAGTAATAGCTAAAGTTAATGCACTAATTCAGGAAACAACTACTGGAATTTCTGTTGCAAAATCTTTTAGAGCAGAATCTCTGATTTACTCAGAGTTTGAGACCATGAATAAACAAAACTACAAAACCACTTTGCGAAGACAATATACATTTATTTCAATTTATCCAGTACTTGCTTTTGTTACCGCATCGATTGTATTCGCAGTAGTTTATTTTGGAGCATTGGAAGTGGCAGGTATAGTTACATCATTTAATTCAGTTATTCAGTTCATTCCTGGAGAACCATTATCTATTGGTGATTGGTTCATGTTTTATCAGGCTGTTGGTTTTTTCATCTTTCCATTGATTCAAATCTCTTCATTTTGGTCTCAATTCCAATTAGGATTGGCTGCTGCAGAACGGACTTTCTCAATTATGGATACACCAAACGAAATAATTCAAACTGATTCGGTTGTTTTAGATGAAATCAAAGGTGAAATCGAATTCAAAGATCTCACCTTTGGATATGATAAGGATATACCAGTATTAAATAAATTTAATTTAAAAATAAAAGCAGGAGAAAAGTTAGCTATAGTTGGTCATACAGGTGCTGGAAAATCAACGCTAGGAAAACTTATCGGTCGATATTATGAATTTCAGGATGGTTATCTCTTAATCGATGGTCATAATATTAGAAGTCTAAACTTAACCGAGTATCGTAAAAAGTTATCGATTATTACCCAAGATGTGATATTATGGAACGGCACGATTAGGGAAAATTTACTGTATGGAGTCCCAAATAAGGAAAAAGTAACAGATGATGATTTGAAGAATATATTGCAAAAAGTAGAGATACAAGACTGGATTGATAAATTAGAGAGTGGTTTAGATACACACATTGGAGAAAGGGGGTCTAAAATTTCTATGGGTCAACGTCAATTACTCTATTTTGCAAGGATATTATTACAAGAATCAGCAATCCTCATCATGGATGAAGCAACAGCAAGTGTAGATCCCTTAACAGAGGCTAGAATTCAACGAGTTGCAAAGAAAGTATTGGAAAATAAAACCTCAATTGTCATCGCACATCGATTATCCACCATTAGAAAAGTAGATAGGATAATAGTATTGAAAGATGGAAATATTATTGAGGAAGGATCACATGATGATTTACTACAAAAAGGAGGTCATTATGCAGATTTATACAATACATATTTCAAACATCAATCTCTGAGTTACATTGAGAGTATGAGTAGTAAAAATTGAATTATTGAATAAGCTGAATATTATCTAATTCATCAATTCTACGAGATAATATCCCTTGTTTAGAGGGTTCATCAATTAATAAACGTTGAAATATCAGATATTTTACATTAGTTGAAAATGAAATAATTAGATTAAATAATTCAAGATTGTATGATTCAATTGGTAATTCGTTAATTAACACATCAGGAGAAAAGAATAATGCTATTGATTTCAATCTATATAAATCAATATGAGTAAAATAATTAATTCTTCTTGTTCCATTTGCACAATCAGTCGATCGTGGAACACTTTTCTTAAGATTACCTAATATGTAACCACAAGTTGGATGTTTATCAAATATCACTTTAATAATTTCAATTGAGATAGGATGTCTAACCAAGGAATTAGTGTTGTTATTAAATTTTAATGATAATAAGTTCTGGATCATATTTTGTTTATAATCAGGCAAATAATCAACTATCTGTTCAAAATAACGATAAATCATTAATTGAATGTGAATACTTCTTTTTAATCGTAAAATAATATTTAAAAGCAGATTGGGATCATTTATTTTATTCATAATTTCTCCTATTTTATCCAATTCAACTACCCGAAATCTGTTTATTAAATTACAAAAATTTTCTAATTCTAATTCATCTATGTTTGTTTGAAGTAAATATGGATCTTTTTTATCATGATTTACATCCCAAGGTTCAAACAAATTTATCAATCCTATATTTAATACGCATGGATTATTTAAAAATGTAATTGAAAAATATACGGAAATTTTTGCTAGGAATTATAAAGATTCTAAATCAAAACTAATTTAAGATATCTCGAATATTCCTTATTGCTTGATTCAGTAATTTAGTTTGAGATCATCTAGTTTCATTTAGAAGAATCAAGATCTTTTAATCTAGGACAAAATAAAAATTCAAAGTATTTGAATCGTATAGGTATTAAATGTGCAAAAATCAAAAGGGAATTAAATATTAGAATATTTGATGGTTTATGGCAAATAAAATAAAAATTGATGATTTAACAATATATTCAAAAAGTCACGATGATAAAACCAAGAAATCAATTTTACTAATTCATGGTCTTTGGCACGGAGCTTGGTATTGGGAAAATTTGATGGAATTTTATTTTAATAAAGGTTATAATTGTTTTGCAATAGATTTACCAAACCATGGTAAATCAAAAATAAACAAGAATTTCCGATTTACAACAACTAACGATCATATAACAGCAATAAAATTGGTAATAGATAAACTAAAAATAAAGCCAATATTAATAGGTCATTCCATGGGTAGTCTTGTTGTTACTCGCTTTACTAATAAGTATCCAGAAAGTATTAGTAAATTAATATTAATTTCTCCCTCATATAGAGGATCAATAATGACAGCAACTCTTAAAACCCTGATTAATTTCCCATTTGCATTTCTCAAGGCAAATCTTTTTTTCCATATGTATCCTATTATCGCCAAACCAAATCAAGTAAGAAAGTTAATTACACTTGATAGTATTTCTGATGATGAATTAAATGAATTGTGCCCCAAATTAGAAGATGATTCATATATTACATTTGTAGAGCTATTAACTCGGGGATTAAAACGTAAGTACAAAGATGGGCCATCTATACTGGTAATGAGTGGTGGAAAAGATTTTATTATCTCAGAAGGAGCTGCAAGAAAAGCTGCCAAAAATTTAGATGCAAAGTTAATTATTTACCCCAACAACTCACATAATTTAATTGTTGAAACAGGTTGGAAAACACGAGCAGATGAACTCCTTCAATGGATTGAAGCTTGAATTGGTCTAGAAAAATAAAAAAAAAATTTCACTATGGTGTATTATATTTATTCTTTAATTATGAACCAATTGTTGTTTCTTCTCCAATTTTATTTTGAATTTTATAAGTAGCATTAACATCTGCATAGAGCAGTCGATAGGTGTAAAGTTGTTTCCAATCATTACAGAATTGAACTATTAATAACCGGATCCAAGAATCTGCAAATTCAAAGAATAATTGATGACGAATTGGTTCTGGAGTAAAATATAACAAATAAAACTGAGCTAACTGAATATAGGGGCGTGGTGGAAAGGTAATACCATTGAAATCAATGTGATTAAACGCATGAAATTCTAACAAAAGTCTTAATTTTGGAAATATGTGATTTTCTGATAAATATCGCTCTCTAATAGAATTTAACCAAGGCTCTAATGTTTCAAAATAACCATAGCTAAATTTGTTAACATCTAGTAATTCATCGACTGATGTAAATTCAATTAGTCTATTCACTTCTAACATGGTCACATATTTAGGTAAGTAGAAATAAACCAACCGAAAATTCGATAGTCTCAACAATACTCGAATAAATAGCATCGGATCTGAAATTAATTTAGGTAGGTTATGTGCTTCTTTAATTTCATCAAATTTTAAAGCATTTAGTAAAGACACTAATTCTTCAAATTGAGGAGAGGTATAATTCCCCTTGTCATCCAAAGTAAGACCCATCCTTGAGATCATTACTGCAAGTTGACTAATTCGATTTTTCACTACAATTACAGGAAATTTTTGCATATATAATAGTAACTGTATTCGGATAAATCAATTAAAGATATAATTTTTATATTTTATTATTATTCCTCAATTAATTTCAATCAGTAACTTCAGTATGATTTACACAGGGAATTCCAAGATTTTTTATTTGAATGGCTAATTGTTCCAATTCTTTATTAGGAAAAAATGCCTTTCTCTCCATAATACTCCTCCAATATTATAATCTTCAAATCCAGCACCATCTATTTCTGTGAAACTGAAACGTGGAATATCAGGATGAATTTTCCAACTTTGAGGTGAGTATATAACAGCAGGTGGTAAATTTCGTATACTTGACCATGAGAATTCAGAACTTAGAATTTGAATTGATGATTGCTTCACGATACAGGATATGAATGAATTTACAATAATATTCTAAATATTTTGTTATATTGTAATTTGTTATTTTAAATATTTGTTAAAATGTTCAACTGTTTTTTTCCAGGCATCTTCTGCTGCTTCTTTATGATGATTTGGTGAATAAGGATTTAAAAATCCATGTCCTGCACCTTCATAAACAATACTAGAATGGGGCAAATCCTTTTCTGATGCTTCTTGATATTCTTTGACATTTTCCATTGGAATACCTTTATCTTCTGAACCAAATATACTAAATACAGGAGCAGTAAAGTCACCGATACGATTTTGAGGAGTTACGTCTTCAGTTGCACCTCTATGGGGAAATCCATAGTAAGATACACAAGCTTTGAATATATCAGTAAATACATTTG
>JAOUKW010000156.1 GCA_029882335.1 Candidatus Heimdallarchaeota archaeon
CTGATTGAGGATGCAAGGGGTTATTTTCCGAATATTGGGTTACTTGGGGTGGATATCCAACAGATGTCACCAAAAGGTCGTGAAATTATTATAGGTATATCTGAAGACCCACAATTTGGTCATTTAATAATGGTGGGTACCGGTGGGATATATGCGAATTATCATAAGGATGTTCAATTTGGATTAATTCCTTTGAACCAATCTGAAGCAAAAGATATGTTACTTCAGACACGAATTTATCAAATTATGAAAGGAGTGAGGGGAGAAGAAGCAGATGACATTGAGAAGACAATTGAAATATTACTAAGAATTTCCAATTTAGTAACGGATTTTCCTGAAATATTAGAACTTGATATCAATCCATTATTTGTTTTTAAAAAAGATGTATCTGCATTAGATGTGAAGATTACTCTATCAAGAGAAAAATTATCAGAGAGGTATAGCAATGAAATATAATTTATTTATTAGCTCAATTAATCCCGGTGTTGGGAAAACCACTTTTGCACTTGCACTTGCATTGAATTTAAAACAAGATGGGCTTAATATAGGTTATTTTAAACCTATTAGTGATTCAGTTAGAGATAAGGATGCAGAAAATGCAAAAAATTTACTAGGTATGGATGAATCTTTAGAAATTATTAATCCGGTACAAATTACACCATATGAGTATGATCTTACTCCAGAACAGCGAACTGAAAAAATTGATGAGATAAAAGTAGCATTTGAAATTTTATCGAAAAATTATGATATGTTGATAATTGAGGGGTGTAGGCGTATTCATTACTTATCCTTTCTAAAATTATCTGCTCGTGATTTATTTTCAATATACAAAGCAAAAATGTTAATAATTTCATCCGGTGCAGATGTTGAAGACATAGATCGAATAATACTTGGTGTGGAATTTTTGAGAAATTCGCAAATAGAATGTATCGGTGGGATCTTATCTATGGTTCCAGTAGATCTAATCGAAAAATATCAAGAAACAATACTCCCTCGATTAGAAGAAATATTAAATATACAAATTACAGGTATTATTCCTAATAAAAGCACATTGGTTGCACCATCTGTGAAGGATCTTTTAGAACTACTTGATGGGGAAGTAATACTTGGTGATGCGTATTTAGATAATTTAGTTGAAAATTATGTTGTTGGTGCAATGGAACCTGATACCGCATTAAAATACTTTAGAAATTCCGAGAGAAAAGCAGTAATTACAGGTGGTGATAGACCTCAAATTGCGGTTGCTGCACTAGAAACAGATACTAGTTGTCTAATATTGACAGGGTCAATATATCCTTCATCAAGTATATTAGCAAAAGCAGAATTGAAACACGTACCAGTGATTCTTGTAAAAGGGGATACATTTTCAACTATTAAAAAAATTACTTCCTCAACCCATTATGGACGTATTCATCAAGGGCAAACACAAAAATTAATGGCTTGGAGACAGATGATTGACCAAATTGATTGCAAAACATTAATTGATAAATTAAAATAAAACCATTTTATAAACAATAAGATTTAATCTTTATATGTAATTCTTTACTCGTGGATTATTTAAATGAGGTTGACAAGATATTAGCCAATACTATGATGAACTTGGTGCAAACTGCAGCAAAAGACGGTATAATCACAAAAGAAGAAAAGGCTTTATTAGATACCTTTGATTTCTCGTTAAATGAATTCAAGAATGTATTGGTTGAAGCATTTGAAGATGGTATCATTACTCCTGATGAAAAAGAAAAATTAGAACAATTCAAAGAGGCTATAATTGAAAAAGGTAGAAAGGTTGCGGAAATTGATGAAATCAATGTAGATGAATTTAATTTACTCATCGCTGTAATGTGCAGCTTAAAACTTCCTAAATCAGAGTGAATTTCCCGCAGTAGATACAGGAATTAATAGTACATTATCCCCTTCCTCAACATCATAATTTCCAAATATATCATCTGGGTCTAATGTTCTTCCCGCGTGACTTAAATGAAAATCATCTGGTGATAAATTAAATATTTGACCAACTGTATATTTTACATCCCCAACTGCAGCATCATTAGAGACCAACATTTTTTCTTGTTTTTGTGATGGACCAATTGTACTTTGAAAATACACATTAACTTTACTTCCAGAAGGTGTCTTTGAACTTGGTTTTTTCGCAGATATTTTACTCTTGGGTTCAACTTCTTCAATTTCATCAATATCTAGATCAGTGGATAAGTCTTCGAATTCGTCTGACATGTAAGTTATTATTTTTATTGCTTCAATAAAATATTTCTTTTTATACACATTTTTTAAGTTTTGAATTTCTTATTTTTTATAACTATCATATAATTTTGAAAAATTTGATAATTCTGGTAAATCAATTTCTATTGGATAAAGGTTCAACGCTACTGCATAAGGATAGATATTATTAATTAATGGAAAAGGTAATCCCTCTATGTTTGATAGTTTCAATATTCTACCTATATTTTCCATTAATTTATTTGATCTCTTAGGAGTTTTGAAAACTTCAGCTGCGCTAATTATATTTTGAATTTCAGATAATGAAGCTGATTTTATGGATGCTAGAAAGTCTTCTAGATTGGCAATCATATCCAAATATCCCAATACTATCTCATCATCAAGCATACCTGTTAAACTAAATGACTGATTACTGATATTTAATCTCTGTTCATTGATTTTCAATTCAATGTTTGTTGAAATTCTTTTGATGTAATCGTCACTTATAAGTTCTCCAATATCCCATTCTTTTATCAATTCTTCAAATTTTTCATAAACTTCGGAGGATTTCTTTTTATGAGCACCAAGACCAATTGACATACCATCTATTTCATGTCCATTTATAACTTCAATAAAATAGTGATTATTATAGTAAATTAAGTATGCTTTTTCCAATTGATTGGTTTCAAAGAAGCCTCTTGCTATTTGCATGAAACAAATAGATATTAATGGTGATAGGATAATAATACTTTCAAATGCTATATCCTCTACAGATAGTAACAAGTGTAGCCATTCAGATAAGAAGTACAAAACTATTTCATATTCATGAATTTTTATTGTATTTGTTTTAACAAATATATCGTTTAAATAACCAAAGGCTTCTCCAATTTTAGTAATTATGAAATCTTCAAAATATTCAGATTGAATGAGAGAATCTTTATTTAAGGAATCTTTGTGAATTTTATCACAATTTTCTTGGAATGGGTAAAGATCAAATATTAATTGCATTTCTAGTAATATTAGTTTCTTAAATGTATTTCCATAACAAGCTTCTCCAACAATTCCTAGCAGTTGGATTAAATAATTTCTTTCCTCAATAGAGATAGTATGGTCTCCATATAAGATTAATTTAATTGATGGAATTAAGGCATCAAAAATGTCATATTTAATAACATTAGTCATTCTTGCATCAGTAATTATTTTGTTAATCTTATGTAGTTCTCCTAAAGCCAATTTTTCTATTTTATAATATTCTCTAAAATACTCCCATATTGAATTATATATAAAATATGAGATTTTCAAATTCAATTGACCCAATTCTTTCTTTAAATCAACATCCGGTAGTTCATTCATATGCTCATCTAGCATAATGACTAAATTTTTGTATCCTTCAATGAGGAATTTAAATACAAGAGGATGAGGTCTAGATGATATAAGTATTTTTGACCAATCGGTTAAATCCAGTTCTACTGGCTTTAGAAAGTCTTTAAGTAAGTCCGATAATAATTCTCTTCTAGCAACAAAATTTGTAGTTGAATTAAATAAATTATAAGATAATCTTGAATACAGTGCTCCAAAAATCCATCTAAATGAATTGAATTCATCTTCTGGTAATTTTCTAATAGTTGACCAAAGATTTTCAATAATTGATTGTGATTCTTCCAAAGCACTTGGACTAAGTTTCATATAACTTTTCAGATACAAGAATTTCAATGATAATTGTTGATGAATTGTAAATGTACTTAAATTGTAGTTTTCTTGGAACAAATATTTAATTTTATTGATTAGTTGTATAAACTTATTTTTACCAATAGTGGCATCAAATTTACTCTGAATTTCTATTAAAGCTTCAAATAATATACTTAGTTCTCTAAAACTCCAATTTGATTTTTCCCTTACATTAGGTTCAATAGTCATCTCAAATTTATAACCAATAAGTTCTTCATATTTATTAATAAACTCTTCCAGTTGATTTATGAGATTACTTTCAACCTTCCAATTGATGCTAGTTAAATAAATTTGACGGAAACTTTTATCAAAATCTAAGTTGGGTAATTTCCATCTAGGTGTAAATGATTTATTCAATTTTAATTCAAAATAATCAACAAATTCCCATCCAATTTGACTTTTATTTAAAATAGAAATATGTCTGCAAAAATCGGCAAGTTCATCCTTTTCTAAATCTTCTAATATACCTTGCAATCTATGTCCCTCTAGAATGGTTGAAAATGCTTCTTTGTCAATTGATTTTGTACTAAATAACAAATTACAAACTGATTTAAATTTAGAAGAGTGGAGATTTCCTATTGATCCAAGCTGGTAAGGCTCTTCTGGTTTGATTCCTATTTTTGTAATATCGGGGAGTTTCAGGAAACCTGAGGGTAACATATCTAAAATAGCACTTAATTCCAAATTAGATCACTGATATATCTTTTATCCTCTTAATCAATAAATAACTTTCGAAAAAAACTATTAAATAATAAGCCAAATATTATTTGTAGTACATTGTTTTTGCATTTATAGATAATAATGAACAATTGTTGTAGTAATTTACTTTTTTTGATAATATATTTTTAAACCGATTTAAATAAAAAATTAAAGAGTTTCAAAGGGTTACAATAAATTGTATAGAAAAATAAAAAAATTCAATGCAATTCAATAATTATTCTTCTAGTATCTTTATAAAAGTTGTTGAGTATGGGTATATATAATAGGGGATTTCGGTAATCTTAAATGACTGTTAAAAGAAGAGTTCTTAAAGTAGTTTTAATGGGAGATGGTGGTGTGGGAAAAACCAGTTTAAGACGGAGGTACCTTGGTCAAGGATTTAAAGGATCATATAACATGACAATAGGTGCTGATTTTAGTATAAAACGAATTGGTAAAAATGCAATACAAATTTGGGATTTGGCAGGTCAACCAGGTTTTAATCAAATTCGAAAAAGTTATTATTATGGTGCTCAAGGGGGGATATTAGTATTTGACATATCTAAAAGAGAGTCATTTAGAAATATTAGAGTATGGATTAATGAGTTTATATCCAACGGAAAAATCGGGCCTTTAATTCTAGTTGGCAATAAGAATGATTTAAGAGATTCCATGAATTCTGCTGATGTAGTTAGTCATCAAGAAGGTGTTGAAATAAGCAAAAAACTTAGTCTAGAACTAAAATGTCCTGTTATCTATGAAGAATCATCTGCAAAAAATGGTTTTAATGTAGAAAAAATTTTTGAAGAACTGATTTCCGGTATGGTGGGTGAAAACAATACTATTACAGAAGATGAAACTTCAAAAAATAAAAACTCAAATTTAATAAATGTTATTACTACTGATGAAACAATTGAAAAAAGTGACACAAAGGAAAAATCCATAGACGATGCAGAAAATACTACTTTCACTTAAGATATTTTTTTAGCCATTTCCATTCAAATTCTACATCTTCCATGAATTGCTGGATTAGGTCATTATCCACTCCACTAAATCTTCCCTGAAGTTTAAAAAATTCAAAAGGATCTTTTCTATTAGTTTTTTCTAAGTATCTACGACTAACTTTACTTAGAGTTACCTCTCCATTAATACTCTCCCATAAAGGCCATATTCCAGTTTCATTGGCTAATTTGCCAACTTTGACAATATTTCTTGAATCAATATTCCAACCCGGTGGACATGGACTATAAATTTCGATATACCTAAAATTTCCTTTGAATTCTTTTGCAGCTTTACTGATTTTATCAAATAAATCTTGAGGATAGGCAGCATTAGCCGTTGCAACATAGGGGACATCTTGAGCTAGGAGGATTCTCGCTATGTTTTTGGATTTACTAGTTTTACCGGTCATAGTAGTAGTTGTTTTTGCACCACGTGGTGTTGCGCCACTTTTTTGATTTCCAGTATTCTGATATCCTTGATTATTGTACATAATGTACAAGATATCTTCATTTCTTTCAGCTGCGCCTGAAAGTGAAGCAAAGCCTATGTCCGAGGTTCCACCATCACCTGCCCAAACAATTACTTGTGTGTCTTTGTTCTCTAATTTTAATTTTCTCGCAATTCCTGAAGCAACTGGTGGTGCAGATGCAAAAGCAGTATTAAAAATAGGTACATGCATTCCATATCCTTTTCCTGCACCTTGAATTACTGAAGTACAACATGCGGGTATTACAACAATTGCATTATTATTTAATGCCGCTAATGAATGTTTGAATGCTAAATTTAGTTGACATCCGGGACATGCTAAATTTCCTTTTTCAATCGCATGTATCTCGGTCTCAATTTGTACTAATTCTTTAGTTTTAACCATATTAATCAGTCTCCTTTATGATTGAAATAACCAAATCGATAATCTGTTTATAATTAACATCGGCGCCTCCCATACCAATTACTTTTCCAATTATGTTTTTATCCGCTCTATTTTTGTAAAAACAATTTCTAATTTCAGTTAATAGTGGAGAATCACTACCCAATGAATATGCACGATCTAATACGATAAATGTATCAAATAGATTTGTAATTTTTTGGATCTCTTCAGTGGGAAATGGACGAAATGATCTTAATCGTAGAGAACCAAACATCATAGTTTCTCGTTTATTTAGCTCATCCACTACTTCTTCAACTTCTTCTGACATTGACCCCATCGAAATGATACACACATCTCCAGTCTGATTTCCGTAAGTTTCAATTAAGGTACCCCAATATCTGCCTGTAAGCTCTGCAAATTCATTAGAGTAATCAGTAAATATTTTTTTAGCATTATTCATTGAATTAATATGATCCTTTCTCAAGTCTAAATAGTCATTTGGTAGAGTCAATGCACCAAATGATATGGGGTCATCAGGATCCATTGTAAACATAGGTTCAAAAGGAGGGAGAAAATCATCCACAAATTTTTGACTTAATGGGTGAACTTGAGCAGCTACATGACTCAACACAAAACCATCAATATTAACCATTGAAGGCATGTAGACATCATGATGCTCACTTAATCTAAATGAATGAATCATTAAATCATGTGCTTCTTGGGTATTTTTAGCAATTAATTGTATCCATCCAGCATCACGCATGGAATATAAATCCTCATGTGATACCCATATCGACCATCCTGGGGCCAAAGCTCGATTAACTAAACACATTGACATAGGGAGTCTTCCAAATCCAGCCCAATATACCATTTCTGCCATGTACAATAATCCCTGAGAGGCAGTAGCTGTAAAAGTTCTAGCTCCTGCAACACTTGCACCTATAGCTCCCGACATTGCTGCATGTTCGGATTCCACAGCAATAAATTCACCTCGTATCCTTCCTTCTTCATACGCATCGCTAAGAGCTTGTATTATTGGAGTCGAGGGAGTGATTGGATATGCCGCTACAATTTCTGGCTTGGTAAGAATTACTGCTTCTGCAACTGCTTGATTGCCGGTCCAAATTTCTACTTTATCTGCTTTACTTATATTAAGCATCGAATTCTCCTCCGGGTAATGTTTCAATCTCATCAATTGCACTATGAGGACATACTTCCTGACAGATCATACATCCTTTGCAATAGTATTGATCGATAACTGGAAATCCATTTGTGTCAAGATTTATTACATCATCTGGACAATGTATGACACACATCATACATTTTGTACATAATTCATTTTTCAATTCTGGACGTTGTGTTCTCCATTCACTTGTTCGTCCGGCTACACCTGCCATCGGGCGTACTATGGGGTGAATTTTTCTATTGGATGATTTTTCCTTCATATTTTACTACCTCTGTTTGTTCAAAAGATCTATCGACAGCCTTATGATTGGCATCTAAATATTCAGACTGTGAAAATAACTTGTCTATTGCTTTATGTAGTGAATTCATACTGAGAATTCCTGAAGTTGCGATAAATGCACCTAAAGTTGGAATTCCTATCATTGATGATCCTGATTTAACCAAACCAAATTCTTGGGTAATTTTTTGAATATTGGAATAACCTAATTTCTCAGGTTGGTATATTTCATAATCTATTGGTATTGAATCCGCATTTATTGTTAGACTGCCAGTACCTTGAAAAATATCTTGGGGAAACATTCTAGTCATGAGGGATACATCTAATGTGATCACATCTGTAGGCACTTCTATTTGTGCATGACGTTTTACTGGTCTATCATAAATACGTACACTTGTACTAATTGGTGCTCCTCTTCTTTCTGCTCCATATTTTGGAATGGCAGTTGCATAAAATCCATCATAAGTTGCAGTATATGCTAAAACTTTTCCTAGTGTCACTCCTCCTTGTCCACCACGTGATAAAATTGTAATATCATACTCTTTCATTCTCTCACATCAAAACTATATTAATTATAGTAATTAATATTCTAATTATAGTTTCTACTCAAAGTTTAAATTTATAAGCTCTATTGATTGTAAAATTGCTCCATTTTAATTGACTAATTGTAAATATCATCTTAGATATTGTAAAATTCATAGATAATTTCATAAAAATATTTCTACAATATTGACAATAGGTAATGATTAATTTAATGTTTTTGTATGGGTATAATAGATAACAAATTAAAATTAATATCAGTATTACTACTCAAAAATAATGGAAATACTGGATTTATTTGAAGTATATTCAAGTTAAACAACATATAGTGTGATTTTGATACTGCTTATAGTAAATTAAAATGAACTATAGAGAACAAACAACTCTTATTAAATAGTATAGATCTAATAATTAAAATCTATATACTAATTATT
>JAOUKW010000554.1 GCA_029882335.1 Candidatus Heimdallarchaeota archaeon
TTCTATGCAAAGAGACATTATAGCCGAAAAACAATCTGAATTAGATTTCCTAGCAGGATATGTAGTTAGAAAAGCTGAAAAATATAACATATCAATTCCCAAACTAGAATTTATCTATTATTGCCTTAAACTACAAAATCAAAGAGCTATGAAGAATTAAATTATTAATAGAGAAAGAAGAACCTCAAATTAAATACATTATTAGAACAGCAAATAGTCACGATTATTTATATTTTTGTTAACAATCACAACCATACGTACTACACAATTATCTATACTAAACTCCCTATTGCCCTTCATGACTTTTACTGAGTTTATTAATGTATTTTATGAATTGTATGAATCTATAGATGATGAAATAACCCCCATTAAAGAAACTCTTGCAAACATTGAAGAATTATTAACCCGATTCACAATGGGTTTTCTGGATCTAAATGTCAACAAAGAAGAGAACTTTGCTCCTGAAGATTATTTGATTAAATCAGATGATCCCAATTTGATTACGTTTTTTCATCTTTTATTAACAGATGATATTTACTATCAAAACTATATATCAATGAAAATTACAAACAAAATGCACCTGCTTCATATCAAAAATGTATTGAATTATCATCAAGACAATGGGAAGGTGTAGTAGACCTACAAAATCAATTAATGAATGTCCGCTTTATAGTATGTAAAGAAAATAAAAGCTAATAGAGATAAATTCCATAATATCACTCTAGATCAAACCCATCAATTTCATTGATTAACTAAATTAAATTCAATTGAATCTCTATTGGTGAGATTAATTATTGTTAATTTTCAGAATACTAGGGTAAATATCACAATGAATAAAAATATTGTGAATTTCTAAAATTAAATACCACTATTACTAATTCAATTGCACAATACTAATGGTTTATTAAGATAATATTAATCACGGTTTTATTATGCCGTGTGTTTGACATCTCTGCGAAATTATTATACAAGATAATCAAAAAAGGATATTATAAAATTTAGCAAGAAAGTCGAATTAATTACGTCTAAAAACAATCATGATAAGCCGTTGAAATCATGTTTCAGAGAGCTCTTCTGGTATCTCCTCAAACTATAGTAATTTCCTCGGATATCGATCTGGAAAAAAAAAAAAATACCTGAGAAAAAATGAAATTCAGGAAAAAATGAAATTCAGGAAAAAAATGAAAAAAGTAGAAAGTGGGTGAAAAGAAAAATACGAATATCGAAAATAACGAAAAATATGAGAAAAATGGTACGAGAAGAAGTATGAAAATTTGGATAATTGCGAAAAAAATAATCGATCCAGTAGTGTAAAACACAACTTTTCTCAGGACTTTTTGCAGAAAATTTTGGAGAAATGTACTGAGTATATAAATAAATAATTCTGGTGTGAGAAAAGGAAAGACGAAAATGTGTGAAAAATAGCATTAATACAAAAATAAAAAATAAAAAAGGAAAAAAGTTGAAAATACAAGAAATAATTGTGATGAAATATCACGATTCTGGGGAGGAAAATTTGGAAAAATGGATTTTTGTATTTTGATACAAAATTGAAATAAATAAATCAGATTTATGGAAGAGTCAGATAGTTAAATAACACACTTCTTGAGTGAATAATAACCATTGAATATAATGTAATCATGATATTGAGAATTCAATTTTTATTTATATAGAATTCATGGTAATAGTAAATCATGTCTGTTTCAGAACAAACAAACGATTACATCCATCATAATGAAATAACTGTTTATATAGATACTTCATCTTTCTATCCTGATTATTTGAGTTGTTTAGAACATATTAATCAATTATATATTCTTGCGATGACTTTTGATTATCGTTACATCTTTAAAAATTTAAATATCCCGTTGATGGAATGCAATCACTTAATACAATCTTGCAACATGAGAAATTATGATTTGTTTATGTTATGCAAGACTCTTGAGTCAAACACGATCAATAATAATAACATGATTAATATAAACTTAGTAAATAAAAATTAAAAAGTTAAATTATTTTTACTGAATATAAATTGGACAATAACTACCAATTCACCAATGATATTAATGATATTTTTGAGCATTATAAATTATAATAATCAATTTGTATATAAATAAGCATGTCCAAAAATTAATTTATTAGTGAATCAACCTCCTACTCATAATTTTGTGGTTATACCACAAAAAAGAACACAGCAAGGTTTTTAATTTATTATTTTGTTTGT
>JAOUKW010000157.1 GCA_029882335.1 Candidatus Heimdallarchaeota archaeon
ACGTAGGTGCAGATCCATTCTATTCCTTCCCATTCTATAGCTTTGACCAAACTGCAGATCCTTTCTACAGTTTTCCATTCTATAGCTTTGATGTAGGTGCAGATCCATTCTATTCCTTCCCATTCTATAGCTTTGACCAAACTGCAGATCCTTTCTACAGTTTTCCATTCTATAGCTTCCCATTCTATAGCTTTGGTATGGAAGCAGATCCCTTCTATTCATTCGCTTTTTATAGCTTTATGACTATGTTGGATGCTTTCTATTCCTTCCCATTCTATAGCTTCCCATTCTACTCATTTGATGTGTTAGTTGAGGCATTCTATAGCTTTGCATTCTATTCATTTATGTACTCCTTGAGTCCATTCTACTCCTTTATGGAGGCTGATGCATTCTATAGCTTTGCTTTTTACTCATTTGCATTCTATAGTTACTTAATGACACTATATGCATTCTATTCATTTGATGTAGGTGCTGAGCCATTCTATTCCTTCCCATTCTATTCTTTTGACAATCAAAGAGGACATGGAAGAACTCATGGTTCACAAGTATCTGGTTTCTATCAATGGTTATTAAACTATGATCCAGAATTAACTTGGGATGTTAGAAGAGTTTTTGCAGGTGGTAATTATGTTGGTGATGAATTTGGTGATGCAGAGAAAGTACAAGTAGCTGTCCTTGATAGTGGTATTGATCTTGATCATCCTGATCTAGCAGCCAATATTGCTTGGACTTATGATGCAACTGGAACTGGTATAGATGATGAAACTGGCCATGGAACACATGTAGCTGGTGTAATCGGTGCTACTGCTGGTGATGGTGGTATTAAAGGTGTACATTCCGATGTTGAGATATATGCAGTAAAAGTAGTAACTGGTGAAGATATGAGAGGTGAATGGGAATGGCTTGAAGATGCATTATATGCTTCAATTCGAGGTCCTGATGGAATCATCGGAACTGAAGATGATGCAGATGTAATTAACATGTCATTCGGTTCTGGAACAGAAGTTCCCCCTCAATACATCCATGATGCAATTAAATTTGCAGACTCTTTGGGTGTTGTACTTGTTGCCTCTGGTGGTAATGATGGTGATGGTGATATCTCTACCAGTGAAGCCAACTATCCTGCTATGTATCCTGAAGTAATTGCAGTTGGATCAACAGACCTTGCAAACAAGGTTAGTGATTTCTCAAATACTGGTGGATATGTAGAAGTTGTTGCTCCTGGTGATATGATCCTCTCTACTTTCCTTGGTGGTGAATATGCTTATTGGGGTGGTACTTCAATGGCAGCACCGCACATTAGTGGAATAGTAGCTCTATTACTAGCTCAACATGGTAATTTACCAGTCGGGTCCTTCAACTCATGGGGTTCCAACACTATCCGTGGATTACTCCACAGAATGGCAGTCGATTTGGGTGCCAGTGGTGTTGATAATGCCTATGGTTATGGATTAGTCCAATATTCACCATAGTTAATGCATAATATATCAAACTAAATATTTTAAATTATAACAGATCAGTGGTTTTCACTGATCTCTTTTTTTTTTTATTCTTCTTTAATATCTTATGGAACATGGTTTTTCTTTTATTTAAAAATATATCAATCCTTCCTTTGACATTCATTTTACCTATATTACTAAATATGGTTACTTTAATACACTCTTAATAAGGATATTAGTAAACTATATTTAGCATAGTAACTCAATAAGACGTTTCAAAATAAATAATAAAACTTGAAGGATATATTATATCATTAAGTAAGGAATTAAGAGCTGAAATAATTCAGAGTGGTGAATCGGTTTGAAATAATTACAATCTTTGGGATTATGGATTTATCATGAAAATCATTAAATTATACTTGGACAATTATTCATTTCTTGTAACGTTAAGTTAAATGTTAACATTTTCAGTTTGGTTTTACAGTTTGGTCATAACAAGTAATTTTGAAAATATTGTGATTGAAGTCATAAATTCATTAGAATTAAGATAAAAGTTCCCATATATGATCTAAATTAATCGAAAAATCATTTAGATCTTCAATAAAAGGCGTAATAATTCCTGTTTTTAGCGTCTTATTATTTTTTATCTCATTATTACTAAATTGTATTTGATTGATCTCCAATAATTCAGGGTCAATTATCCAATATTCTTCTACTCCTAATTCCTTATATTGCTGCAATTTTGTCACAGTATCATGATCTCTATATGAAGGTGATACAATTTCTACTATTAGTGATGGTGTACCTTTGAATATGGTTTCTGTTAAATTCCCTTTATTAATTTCTTTGTTGGAGATGAAAACAATGTCTGGCTCTGCTCTTTTTCCATCTTTCAACAATATTGGGAATCTCGATCCTAAGATAATACCTTTATTTCTTTGTTTTATGAATTGTTTCAATTCAAAATATACTTCTCCAAATATTTTCTCGTGTCCTACACTTGCAGGTGAATGGATATACAACATCTCCTCGATATATTCTACTTTTAAATCTTCTGTAGACAAATTCCAATAATCATCCCACGTAGCACCTTTTACAATTAACAGTGTTCCTTCTCTCAATTGTGTTGATTTATTATTAGAGGAATTGATAATTGATAACATCGAATTTATACATATGTAATTTCATCTGCATTAAATATCATTGTTTCAAATATGCGTATTTGAGAATTAGTAACCAAGAATTTGTGCAGAGGCATTTGAATTAATCTAATTTGGATTTGAAATAATCCATTTTATTTTGAAAAACAATTTTGGCTATTTGTTTAAAACCTACTTCTTCAATAATCCAGATTATAAGTAAAGTTATGAGTTAAGTAATTTTTTCAACTCATCCTTTTACTCTTCTGTTATGGTATTGAATACTTGTTCTATTCCGACCTCCTCAATGATCCTGTTTATTCCAACCTCTTCAATGATCCTGTTTAATCCAACTTCTTCAATAAAACGGCTAAGACCGAATGATTCAATAGCACTTCTTATACTTTGGGAAAATGGTGAAATTCTTTTTCCTTCTGATTGTACCAGGGTCAATAGCTCTTCTTTATATAAAAATCTGGCAATGATTTAATAAAATTATCGTCATTTAGTAATCCTTTTTTCATTGTTTTTTCTCGTGTTTTCTTCTCTGCAAAGATTTTCAATGCCAAATATTCCTGATGTAATTTCATATTATTAAGATCAAATACAATTACGTGTAATATGTCATTCTATAGGAAATAAACTCCATTACTAATTTTATCAAATACAAAATCCAAATCCGTCATAAAAACAAACGAATTAATTCACCTTGCAGAGCTCATTGAAAATTAGGAAGAAGCCTTGAATACAGAACTAATTAAAATGAAATCATTTGTTGATGATAACATCTCTTTGTATGATCGGTTAAAGGAATCAGATTTATCATCTTATATAAAAGAGGTTCAAAGTTTATTAGATAGTTCAAAATACATGGTTATTGATGGTTAAAGATTAAGTTAATTAATTATATTTAAATTGTAGATTAATCTTAAGTTGTCAGTGAATGCACTTAAAGAAACTCTGCAATTACACTTTAAAAATGGAAGATCGGTATATAATAGGTTTATTACACTTGCTATTATTCAAATGATCTATAAGATAATGATTATATTTATTGCTTCAAAAGGGAATTCGTATTGGGTTTATTGTTATACTTACCCTGTTTATTATACAACTTCATATTATTGTCGATTAAATGATAGTTTTGATATCATTTTAATACTAAATTTACCCTCTATCATATATTTGATTAATTTGACGCTTAATTTGTTTAAAGAAAGGACAAATCAAACACATGATCGAACTTCAAGTATAGTTGTTTTGATTTTAATGCTTGTATTAATATTTTGGAATGTCATGAGTCAACTTGAATATCATTATTATGGTAGAGCAAGTGCAAAAGAATATGCGTCAGAAAAAATAATAAGAGGTTATATGATAGAAATTGATTACTTGATTATTGGAATATTAATCATAATTTTGATTCTATTTTATTTATTTGGAAAAGTAATTGATTCCATCAATAATTCTGATGATTGAATTATCATTAAATTCTTAGTTTATTTTAGTCAACACTACTTAGAGCTATTATATTGTATCTGCAGACCTAAATATAAATCCAAATTGTCAAGACACGTCATGATATATTATTATATTATGTGATGCATAAATATCCTGTGTTGTTTTTGGATTTTTCTAGGATTCAACTTATTCATTTTCATCCGATCCTCAACCATCTTTCCACGGTTTTCCAAAAACCTTTATATTTTTTCACCAAAAAGTAAGATAATGGATGATAACCAACGACTTCAAACAGTATTAATTAAGTTGAGTATTGATATGGAATATATGGATCGAGGTTCATTTAAGAAAGGAAATTTGATAAAACTCGATTAGTCAAACTTAGGCGTTGTTGGTTTAAAATCTGATTTGTTTAATGGATTGAGCTCACTTGAAGTATTGAATTTAAGACAGAATCAATTGAGCTTACTGGATAAGGATATATTCAAAGGATTGAAATATATCTGAAAATGTTTCAAATAATTTCTGTCTTGCGATCCCTACAATAAAAATGATAGTAAGTGTTGAATTAATTACTATATCAAATAACAATTGAATGACATCAAGATAAATAGATTCTATACTTTTTCCTTGTACATATCTTCAATCTCGTGCATTTTACGTATACAACTTTCTAATGTGGAATGTATTGTAGAGGAAACAAGTCGGTTTCATGATAAAACAGAAAATACTTTTTCCAAATATCAGATAATTGCAAGTATAATATAACCAATTTCTATAAATTATACAATGTTTTAAACTTGAGATATTAAAAAAAAAATTTTAAAAGTTTAATTTTGATAATATGAATTATTATCTACTTAAGAGTTATTTCAAAATAAATCTTTTCCATTAGATAACTTATAAATGTAAGTTCAGTCATTTATTAATTTATCAATCTCTTTAATCAATAATTCAAACCATATCTCTTTCTCAAATCAATTTTCCTCGAGACTAGTATTTATTGCTTTTTCAAATGATTCATAACCTAGGCATTCTAATATTTTATCAAGATGATCATGTGTACTAAGGTCTTGAGGTAAAATTTTACATCGTTTAATTTTATTTCCCATGCTCTTGTTAAAATATTGAATATACTGAGATTCTAAACTTACAGGAATTAGATAAATAAAAACTTCAGTTGAAAAATTACCAATATTCACTGTGGTGTACTTTACAGAATTATTACTTTGCACATCGACAAGAGCAGTTACTGTCTGAGTTATATTTTCAGTAATTCTTTGAATTATGGTATTGGTAAATGATTCTGGTTTAAAATCCTGATCAGTTATTAATAACAAGGATAAATTTTCCTCGATTTTCAACCATGCTTCTTTTATTAAACGTGGTACTACTACGTTATATATTATTGGTACACCATTATCTTGATAAATGAAAATATCGTAGTTTTGAGTTAAATAATTCCTACCTCCACGTCGGAAAACCTCCTGTGCTCTACCCATATCATCATGTATCGTAAATGGAGAGTTATTATTAAAATAATTTTCAAGTATTTTATTTAGGAAAATTTGATCATTTTTTCCCTCACAAACAATGAATTTCAATTAAGACCCTCGTAAATCTGTTTTTATTGTTTCGAGTTCTTCTAATGCATCAGTTCCTTTAATTATCTCATACCCAATACTACTATCTATACGAAGATCCATTTTTAATATTTGTATTTTAGATAATCTATTCTTCCTCTCTGACCATATTAACAATGACCTAATTAAATCATGACTATGGGTTGAAAAATAAAATTTGACCCATTTAGAATTTTCAATAATGAATTCAGCTAATATATCTAAATAACCAGGATGCATATATTGTTCAGGCTCTTCCAAAATAATTGTTCCCTTTTCTACTAAGCCAAAAAGAAATCCAAGTTTAATTAATGTAATAAATCCATCACCCATATTAATCAATGGTAAAGGTTTATCCAAGGTATTTTGTGTAACATAGAAATCTTTTCCTGTGTATCTGATATCTACAAATGATGAAATACTATTTTTTAGAAAACCAATCGATTTATCAATGCTATTTGATTTTATTAATTCTTGATATAAATAACGTATCAATCCAATATTAACATGATTTTGAAAATCAATTATTATATTGTTTTCCTTTTTATCCTCATAATTACCTGCGGAATAAATTTTAATAAGTCTATTAGTTATTTTCATATTTTTTTTTACAATTGTATGATTGAAATTTTGGATATAACCTCTAACAATTTTATTTTTTGGAAAATAGTCTATGCTTAATGGTTCAGCATATGCTTCATACAAGGAATTATCTTTAAAAACAAAAAAGAACAAATGTTTCTTTGATTGTATATCAAATATCGCTTTTTGTAGGGGAGCTTCTAATTCATTTTTGATCTTATTTTTGACAAAATCATCCACTTGTTCATCTGTAATATTGGAAGGAATTTCAATTTTACCATTTTTTTGCATTAATTGGATTTTTCTATTTATAATAAATTGTTTCAATAGATTATCTTTTCTTGAGAGATAATGGTTTTGAAATGCATTCATTACAGTTTTTGCATGTAAATGATTTGATATTTTGTCATAATAGATTTCAATTTCTAACGGATGGGGGCAGTCTATTTTCAACTCAGCAACATTTCCTTTGAAAAATAAATCATCTTTTGTATAATATTCAGATTTTATAATGTGATTTATCAAATTAAAATTTTTAATATCTTTAAAATTATTGTCGTTTGAATGAAGTAAGCCAATTGCTTCAAGTACAGAAGACTTTCCTGTATTATTTGGACCCACTATGATGTTTATTTCTTTAGGTTGAAATTCCAAATAAGAAATCCCTTTATAATTCGATATAGAAATTAACTCATCAGTGGTCATCAAATAATAATATGGGAGGTTGTTTATAAACGATTTAGAATCAAACATATCATTTTATTAAACTTGAGTAATTATTTATATATTTTTCTTATAAAAGTATGGAGATATTCATTCGATACTAATTTACCAACCTTGATACACCCAGCTCTGTAAACTTGAGTAAGGATAGATTAAAGCTCAGTAACGGAAATGATACACGTGTTATTTGGTTGTGCTTGACCAATCTTTTTACAACCACTAACTTATGATTAATGGATATCCGATTAATATACCTCATTACCTACATGTTAATCAAATTTGATGTACTTATAAATAATTGACCTTATTTACTATTTAATGGTAATTATTAACCTTCAGTCCAAACTGGTTGATGTTCGATTTGGGGTTCTTGATTTACAATTAAAACATCCATCATTAATTACTCCTTTTACAATTAGGTTATCTGAAACCGGAGAAATACAACATAATAATTATCATAAAATCATCAAAACTTCTATGGGATTATAATGCTTTTAATAACTATCGAATTAAAGTACTCCTCAGATAAACCTTACATTAATGGTTTTTTTTGAACTAAATTTGCAGTCTAATCCAATTATTAAGTGTGATATTTCAAGAGAAAAATTTGAATTTTTATCAATAGCTCAAGTAAGTCAATATTTATTGATTAAAGTTTTAATGAAGTGTATCTCTAAAAATTACTCAGGAATTAATTCATTGATTGTATAGATAATATTTTTTTTAGATCGCATTTGTTGAGAAAATGAATTTTTATATTTCAAAATATAAAAAATCTTATTAGTATAGTCTCAATATTGAGGAAAATGAAAATTTATGGGAATATTGTATTATTGATTTTAATATTACCTATGCTGGGATTTTCTAATTCATCATCCGCAAAAACGGATAATATTGGGATGTCTATTAATGTTATTACAGCAGATACATTCGTAACTAGATGGAATACTATTCAGACAATAGCGGGAGAAACTAATTCTACAAAAATTAAACTTCCTCTAATCCTCGGTGGTACTTATAACTTCATAGTTGATTGGGGTGATGGTACAACAGACACTATCACTTCTTATAATCAAGCTGAGACAACTCATACATACTACAATGCTCCTGGTGTGTATGATGTAACTATCAATGGATTATTAGATGGTTGGAGTTTTAATAATGGTGGCGATCGAAGGAAAATTTTAGAAATCTCACAGTGGGGGAATATGAGTTTAGGATATGGTAGTCAGGCATTTGCAGGGGCTATTAACTTAAATTTAACTGCAACTGACGCCCCTGACCTATCAAATACCCAATCATTATCCTTCACCTTTCTTGACTGTAGATCTCTTGGTAGTACTGGAAATATGGATTCTTGGGATGTATCTGGAGTGACAAATATGGGGGGAACATTCTATGGTGCATGGTCCTTTAATCAACCTATTGGAAATTGGGATACATCACAGGTGACTACTATGCAAACCATGTTTTTACATGCACAATCATTTAATCAACCTATAGACAACTGGAATGTCTCAAAAGTCACTGATATGAGTTGGATGTTTTCAAATGCCTACTCGTTTAATCAATCACTTAACAACTGGGGTGTCTCAAGTGTCACTAAAATGGATTTTATGTTTTCCTCTGCAATAGTATTTAATCAAACTATTGGTAATTGGGATGTATCATCAGTTACAAATATGGAATATATGTTCCAAAACACAGTGGATTTTAATCAATCCATCGAAAATTGGAATGTAAGTAGTGTAACAAATATGATTGGTATGTTTTCAGGTGCAGCTTCATTCAACCAACCAATTGGAAACTGGGATGTATCTAAACTCACGTCTACGTATAATATATTTTATGGAGCATCATCCTTCAACCAACCATTAGGTAACTGGGATGTATCATCAGTTACTAATATGAATAACATGTTTAATGAAGCATCATCCTTCAACC
>JAOUKW010000158.1 GCA_029882335.1 Candidatus Heimdallarchaeota archaeon
TTTCATACAACCCAATTTAACTCATAATTATATTTGTTTGTCAATTTATACTTATAGCTTCAAGAAACAAAAATGAATGAGGAAACAGTTAAACTAGTTAATAAAAAATCAGAAGGTTTCAGAATTATGATTAACCATACCTAGTTTGGATAATTCTTGATTTATTAAACAATGATCTATCTGATTTTTCTGATTACTTTCTCAACTTACCCAAAATGAAGAGTTTAAACATTAGTCAAAATAACTTGTTCAACATATTTAACTTGTAAACTTAATTAGTAGTAACGTAATAATTGACAAATACCTAGTAATAGGATTGAAAAAAACATTCTGTATGTCAAGTTGAATTGTTATACACTATTCAGGTTGTAATAAGGTTAAATTTATAATCTTTATGGAATTTCAAATCATGTGGATAATCCTATTTTTTCATTATTACACGAAATAAAAACTTCTAAGCTATCTAATCAAGAACTTATTCAAACCACATTAGATCGGATAAACCAACTAAATCCTGTAATAAATGCAATTCCCATTTTAAATGAAAATGTACTTGAAGAAGCCAAAACAATGGATGAAAAAAGAAGAAATAATGAGATAATTGGTGTACTTCAGGGATTACCTGTGGTACTTAAGGATGGTATGCAAACCACTGATATGATAACTACTGCTGGAAATCCTAAGCTAAAAGATTATTTGGCAACTGAAGATGCATTAATTGTACAACGAATAAAACTTGCAGGGGGTTTAATCATTGGTAAATCCAACACTCCTTATATGCATTTGGATATTCAAACTCATAATGAATTATTTGGGACTACAAACAATCCGTGGGATTTGCATAAGACATCTGGTGGTTCTAGTGGCGGAACCGCAGCTGCAATCGCATCAGGTATGCTACATTTAGGTATTGGTAGTGATTTAGCAGGGTCACTTAGGATACCTTCATCATTTTGTGGTATCACGAGTTTGAGACCAACAGAGGGAAGAATTCCATCTGATGGTTGCATTCCTCCTTTACCTGGAAATTATGTCTCCAAATCCGAGGTGGTATTTGGACCAATGAGTTCATCAATATTTGGCTTGGATTTATTGATGCAAGTATTAGTTAGATCATCTCCAAATTTGGAATATCCTGATTATCCTTGGAGAGAGACAAAAGCAACTGAAAGATCAGTGATGAAATTGGCAATTATTGATAGCATTCAAGGATATCCGATTGATAATCGCATTAAAGATAAAATGTTTGAGATAACAGAGACTATTAAACAAAATAATATTTCTATCACCAGTGATTCTCCTAATCTAAACTATAATGATCTTCAAAAAGCACATATGGTTTTTTATGACATGTTTATTAATAGCTCCCGAATTGAAGATTTAAATAATCCACCAGTCGATGACAAATCTCATACCACAAGAGAATATCTGGCTGCCATTGATATCCGGGATAAGAATAGAATGATATTGGACGCATTCTTACAAAAATTTGATGCTTTAATTATACCCGTGACATCAACACTGCCATTTACTCATAGAAAGATAATGACACCTATTGAGATAAATAATCAAGAAATATCATATTGGAAGGCAACGATCTTATATGCAACTATATTTAGTGTGGTGGGTAATCCAATTGTCACCTTACCTGTGGGTTTAATTGATGGTATGCCAATTGGAGTGCAAATAATTGGAAGACGATGGTATGATGAGGAATTAATATCACTTTGCTATACCTTGGAAGAAATTTTTGGGAATTTAACTCCTGAAATGAATAAGTTAAGTGCTCATAACAATCAATAATAAATGAGGAGACATTGACTAATTTATTATTGTGTTTTAATCAGGATATACTCAAAAGTATGAATTTCAAGAATGTTAATTTATACTAATTCATGATTGATTTTCAATATTACTAACCTTACGTTCGGTCTATTAATGTTAAATTTACATTTATGAAAAAATATGAAAGATTAATGAACTTGTACACATCTTTTATTTCGTGTTTTCAATTGAATGAGTTATTATTAATTAATAAATTAGAAGAAATAAGGATAATCGATTGCAGGATTGATTTTTCTCTTGAATCTTATGGTAAGGAGATGTACTTAAAAAATCATATCCCCAATGCGATATTTATTGACTTAGAGACTGAATTATCTGATACATCCATATCTAATTCGGGAAGACATCCTCTTCCCCCTATTGAGAAATTTAATGAGTTAGTAAATAATCTAGGTATATTAAGGTCAACACAGGTGATTGTATATGATGATGTAGGTGGTGGATATGCTGCAAGATTATGGTTTATGATGACTCAATTAGGTATCAATACAGCAATATTAGAGGGTGGGTTTGTTGAGTGGGTACGATTAAACCTTCCTGTTAGTGATATTGATGAGAAAAGAAAATCAAATATTAGTACGATAGAATTTATCAACAATTGGAATGACGGACCTTATGTGCTGTATGACTCACATCAGATAAAAGAAATTTTAAATTCTGCTAAATTACTATATGATTCAAGATCTCTAGAACGGTTTGCAGGTATAGAAGAACCATTTTATGCAATCGCTGGACATATTCCAGGAGCAAAGAATCACTATTGGATGAGTAATTTAAATGAAAACAGCAAGCTGCTACCAATAGAAGATTTGAGTAAAATATTTCCAAAAGAAACTAAGAATACGATATTCCACTGTGGTTCTGGAGTTACTGCCTGTTTAAATCTTGCAGTGGCTAAAAAATTAAATTTAGAAAATCCTGGGTTATATGTAGGTTCTTGGAGTGCTTGGATTGAAAATTATCCGGAATTTATTGAAACCGATAATTAAATGTTATTAAAAACCATTATTTCTAATAACATTTATGTAGCCTTTATCAAAGGAAATATGAAAATTATTTGTAATTCTTTTCTACTTAATTAAAGAAATAAATGACTATGAGTTGTTTTAAAATTCTCATTAATAAATGGATTTAAATAGGTGTTCATGTCTAACAAAATAGGAGTTTTGAGATATCATTATGTTTGATACAAATATTAAACTTAGAAAGGCCCATGTTGATGAATATCCCAAACAAAAAGTTATTTTTGAATATTTGCAATTTAATGATATCTATGCAAAAATATTGATCGTTGTAATTATTGGAATTTTGGGATGGTTACTATATCTAATAATAAATAAAAATGCAGTTTTGGCAACTGTAATATTCATATTTATTGTGCTGCCTATTCTTATGTATATTTATGGTAATAGATTTGGTATGAATTTTACTATCTATAGCATAATTGATAATAATTTTGTTGTAATGATTTTCAAAGATGGAGAAGTAAAGGAAAATTCTATTGAACTAAGTGACATAAAATTTTTTTATTTTTCTCATAAAGTTGTAGGTGGTTTAGCTGGGTCTAATGATGCTAGAAAAGAATTTTATGAATTATATACTTACAAAAGAGATCAAAAACAAGTTACATCGAAAATAATGTCTAGATGTGATTTGAGTGAGGCTATTGAGCTTGTTAAAATATTCCGTAAAAATGGATTTATAATTCTTGAAGGTAAAATAGATGAAACTATGTTAAATAAAAAATCAGAAGAAATATACATAAAAGGATTAATTGGTAAAATTTATCCAGATGATATCAACTATACATCAACTGAATTTGAAGATTTTATACCTAGAAGAAGAAATCTACCATTGAAATTTATTATGAAAATAAAAAATTTCATTAAAAGAGAACATAAACACTATGGCAAAAAAATACCTGATAATTATATTAAATTAGATCCAATTATTCAAGATGGTTCAGCCAAGAATGACTTACCACCTGCAAATTGGAGAATGATTACTGAAGTCAGAGAACTAAATAATCGTATGGGGTGGGCTGGTGTGTTTATTATGATATTATTTGCCTCTCCATTTATTGTTGTAAGTACTATGTATGTCTACAATGAGTTTACAAATAGATTGACTACAGGTGGTGCGATTTTAGGTAATTATTTATATGCTATATTGATTTATCTAATTCCCATTGGATTAATTGGATATGGATATTGGAATAATCAATTTTTACATAATAAACATTCGTTTTATAAAGTAGATGAGCTCTTAATTTACAGATATTACAATGTGTCTACTTTCAATGAATTTCATTATGAAATTGAAAATATTGCTTATGTTTATGCTAAGAGGACAATTATTGGAAAGATAGCAGTAGATGAAGTGACAAGTGCAGATAAAGTAGCTATTAAAATATTTATTCGATATTCTGATGGATCTATCAACTTTGTCTGCATGGTAGACCTAGATGATGGTTATCATATAATTGAAGAATTCAAACGAATTGGTTTGAAAATAGATTCGAATACAATTAATGAAATGAATCAAGAGATTGATAGACGAGAAAACATTTACTTCGATGAGGATGAAGAGTGAATTTCCATGGAAGTAACGTTATAAATATTATATTTTAGTTGTAGTGCTGTGCAGCCTTGAAATTAAAATCTCTATATGATGAATGAAATACATCCGTTCTTCATCATACTCTAATCAATAAAAATAGTCTTAATTTCAATTAATTTTTCTTTTTCATATACCAAGGAACTCTGTATTGCAGTTGAAAATAATTTTAATTTAATTTGATTTTTTGATAATTAAACACGTTGAAATTATTATAATTGATCATGATGTTAGAATAACTGCACTTTTGTTAATTAAAATATTTACTCTGTATATTTTTGAAAAAGTTGAGACAATTTTTGGGAGATATTAGAAGTAATTATTAAGTATCAGTATATGTAATATTTAGTTATCATGAGGTATTTTATTTGACCAATCATATGAAATTATCTCAATTGTATCTGAGGATACCAAAATGGATCGTGAAGACAATTTAAAAATATTTTTAAACGGATTAATCGAACCATTAAAACTTGGTAAATATGAAGATGTTTTGAATAGTATAATTGAATTTGAAAATAAGGGAATTGACTACTCATCCATTAAAACTACTGAGTCTTATTTAAAACTTATTTATACTAAAAGTAGGGTACTGGAACGAAATGAAAAACATCACGATGCAATAGATGTCGCCAAAATATTGATTGAATTAAGTGAGGAAATTCAAAACAAATTGGTGAAGTTTTCAGGTCTTGTTGCCTTAGCTTATCCATTATGGGGTATTGGAAATTTCAAAAAGAGTCTTAATACCATATTACTTGCAGAAGACTTACTAAATAATTTCAGTGAAAAAGATAGATTAAGCATTATGAATGAAGAAGCAACATTTTGGAATGTAAAAGGAATATTAGATGGATATCGCGGAGAACATAATAATGCGTTACAATATATCGAAAACTCCTATGAATTAAATAAACAATTAGGTCATACCTATCAAATTGCAATAGCACTTAATAATTTTGGCTTTTTATATTCCGGAAAAGGAGAGTTAGATTTGGCTATCGATTACTTTAACAAAAGTTTAGTTATTCTTGAAGAAATAAAGGATACACGATTATCTGCTCTAATTCATCGAAATATCGGTGGTATTTATAGAGTAAAAGGAGAAGCTGATAAAGCAATTGAACATTGTCAGAAAAGCTATGAATCATACCTTGCAATTGATAGTATCTTAGAGGCTTCTGAATCACTAAGTGAATTTGGCTATATTTATTCAACATTAGGTAAGTATGAAACTGCCATTGATTATTTAGAAAAAAGCCTTGAGATTAAAAGAAAATTTGATAATCCATATTATATGTCAAGAACCCTATATTTTTCTATATTAACCTATATAGAATTTGAATTTATTGAAAATAAAGACAAAATCGGTCAATTACTCACAGAACTAGAACTACTAACAATAAACAATGAAAATAAATATGTCAATCTCGTCTTCAAAGTTGCAAAATCTATGATTTTAAAATCAGGTAAACGAGCCAAGGATAAAATTCAAGCACAACAAATATTAGAAGAATTAGTAAATGATGACGTTATCATTGGAGAAGTTACCATATTTGCAATGATTCATCTTTGTGAGTTAGTAATTGATGAATTGAAACATTATGGAGAGGAAGAAGTATTAAGAGAAGCAATTACTCTAATCGGTAGAATTAATAAAATTGCAGAAGAACAGGGATCTTACATTCTTATCATTGAATCTGCATTGTTAAAATCCAAGCTTATTTTACTTGAAGGAAACTATGAAGAATGTGATAATATACTTATACAAGCTTTGTCCCTGGCAGAAGAAAAACAACTTCCACTATTAGTTGATAAAATAAATATGGAAATTGGATCAATTAATAATGAAATCTTCAAGATGGAGGAATTATTGGAAAAGGGAAGAACTATTCAGGAGAGAATAAATAATCTAAGAATTGATGAATATATCAGTGCTACTAAGAAATTGGTCAACTCTCTTAAATTATAATGGTATTTGCTAAAAAGATCATGATAAATCGTAAATTAAGTAATACTAAAAATCATTAAATTCAGTTCTCATAATCTTCACATTTTTTGTCTTTTCCCCAAAAATCCAGTTACAAAGTGCTTCTCCATTAACATTCAGTGAATAACTCTGATCTTCATTTTGAATGATAAATTGATTTAATGACTTTAAATGGTTATAAATAGAGCCTGGCAAAATTTCCATATCGTTCTTAATAATACTATAAGTTATAAATCCTTTATGATGCATTCTTTCAAGTATCTTTCGTCTTAATGGATGTGAAAGTGCTGCAAATATTGTGTCTTCATCTAAATTTTCAACATCATTGTGGTATAAACTTTTGAAAATAGATTGTTGTGTAGTTTCAGTATGATTAATTATAATTGAATAATTTATTTTCTTTGAAAGAGGTAAATTTAGGTCATTTAGTGCCTTCCATAAATCTCTCTTTTGATTTAGATCAATTTTATGAAGTTTTAAAATTTTATGAATACGATTCAGATTCTTTTCCAAGGATAATGATATGGCATCATCTAGTACTTCTTCAGCCCCTGATGTATCACCAGATAATAATTTGAGTTTAAATTCGATAATACTAGTTTGTACCTTGGTTAACCATAAGTTTTCTCTATTAGCTATATTTTTCATTTTATCAATAATATCATTAATATCCTCTAGGACTATTGATTGACCATATAATTTTAATTCAACTAATAAAATATCCACCAGATGCATCATTGCTCTTAAGGTAAAATTATAATCGACTATTTCTTCTTCGACCAAAATTGATAATATTTGTTCTGCATTGGTAATATTTCTTTGTCTCTTGCTACTTTTAAGAATAAGGGCTTCTGCAAGTCGGGTAAGAAATGTTGTGGTTTTATCTTTCGTTGATAGCGATATTTCCTTGATTTGAGAAAAATATTCATTAGCTTTATCATGATTTTCAATAAAAACATATAATTCTATCAAATTAAATAGAGTATATGAAGTTTTAAAATCAATTTTAATTTTATTTTTCAACATAAGTGCTTCTTCAAATAACTCAATGGCTTTATCATGATCTCCCTTATCAAAATAAACAGCACCCATATTGTTTAATGATTGTGAAATATGATGTATATTTCCAATTTCTCTTCTGATTTTTAGTGCTCTATTATGATATGTTAATGCTTGATCAAATTCTCCTTTATTTCCGTATATTATCCCGATATTATTGAGAGAGTGAGTAATTTCTTGTGAATTTCCAATTTCTTCTCTTATTTGTAATGATCTGTGGTGATAATCCAGTGATGTGTTTAATTCCCCTTTTTTTCGATAGACTAGAGCGATGTTATTCAGAGATCCTGCAAGAATTTTTTTATTTCCAGCTTGATTTCTTATTTTATATGCTTCCTGATAAAATTCTAATGATTTGTCTAAATTACCAAGAATAAAATGAATTGACCCCAAGTTATTGATTGGATTTGCGGTTAAATGTATATTATCTGAATCATTGAAATATTTTATCGATTTTGTACAGCTTTCAATCCCTTTTTCGAGATTTCCATTTGATAATTGAATATATCCCATCAGATTAAACATCTGTCCATTTATCTTATTAAAGATATCTTGGTTTATGTTGTGAGGTTGTGATAATTGAGTTTGTATATTATTTAGAATTACTAATACTTCATTTAATTTTCCTAATCTTACAAATAAATCTGCGTTTAAAAGCTGTATCTCCACCTGTTGTAATATGTTATCTACTTTTTTTTGTGTTAATTTTAATATTATTTCTGAAGCTTCATTTAATTTTCCCAATTCCATTAATGTTTCTGCTTTAATTTTAGATAATATAATTTCTTCTTCTTCATTTGATACATCAAGTAGCTCAATTTCCAATAGCATTTCTTTGAATTTTCCATTTTCTTTTAACTGATATATCTTATGAATATTCAATGTATTGTTTACTGCAGCCATTTATTAAAGAGTTCTTCCCCTCTAAATGTAAATTCGTAATAAAAATTAAAATTTCTCTCAATATTACTTAAAACTTCTAGATCTATGTTGAACTTGTTTGTAATTACAGCATTGAGTCAGGTATTCTCTTCTTCAATCTATATTACATCATATAGACTTCAGCAAGAAAAAATGCTCCTACCATACCCTTTTCAGCTTTTTTACACAGTAATTGGATAAGTGTAAGGCAATTATCCTGTAACTCCAGTAACCAATGCCTTATTTCCAAAAAAAGTATCATGATCTTTTTTGTATATACATACACACGTTCAGCCCAAACCCTGCCTGCCGTCGCCAGACTCCCACACATATGATGTAGGATTAGCAGGGTCTTCATTCTGTGGCTTCTTTCTGCTTCTCAACCCATTAGGTTTCATCGAAGTCAGGATTTCCGTGTTATTTAACATTAGCAGATCACTCACAAAGTTATTGTAATTTAACTTTGA
>JAOUKW010000555.1 GCA_029882335.1 Candidatus Heimdallarchaeota archaeon
GCTTACTAATAACGTTAATTACATTAATGCATTTTATTGTTTCATTTGAAATACTAAAATTAGTTACATTGGATTGGATATTTTATTTAATTATGGGCTTAATTTGGATTATGTTAATAATTGAGATAATTGTTAGTTTGCAAATACTTAGTTGGAAATTTATGAAGCCTAATTTAATATCATTGGCGAGAATATTGAGCATTCCTACAAGTGGGGATATACTTATGATTGCACATCTTAAAGGAGTGAAAATGTGGGAGAGTGACTATACTAACAAACAATACATTGAATCTATAGAAAAAAGAAGATCTGATAATGAACTAACAATAATATTTGAAAATAAATATATTTTCTATTTTAAACCATAGAATTTCATAATTCCAATATTTTCTAATTGTATTCTTTTTTATATATGTCTATATGATAATAGAGTTTTTAGTTATAATTCGGTTTAAAAAATGCCCGAAGAATAATCCGATTTAATTAAAATGGTGTAGAATCAACAAATCGTTAGATCAATTAAAAATCAGAAGCAATCATAAATCCAATGAAAACACAGATATTACTAATTTCATCAGATTCTAACTAAAAGGTGTTTATCTTTAAAATTCTAGGGCATATTAATTTATATTTTGGAATTGTTGATCTTTTGTCTTGAATATCCTGTTTGTAATAGGGAGTAAAGTTAAGAGGATGACTGAGAGATTAAGTAAGTAATATAAGAATGATTTATGAATAATTATGTATACATTCAAATTTCCTTCCTTATCAAATAATAATTTGCCATTCTCAACTGTACTTGCATTAATTAAGGAATTGACATTTCCCCAAATAATTAAAAAATGTAGTAAAAATGCAATATATCCTATAAATGTGATGAATCCTGGCAATCCTTTACCTGTTTTAATCTCTTGTACATTATAATATAAAGATATTCCCAATATAATTAGTACTGCGATCATTAGAAATTGAAGAATTGGTTGAAGACCTATCTCTTTGTTGGGTTCAGTTAAAGTTGGTTCATTACCAGTTATATCTACTTCTGCACCAAGAACTCTGTTAGAATACACATTTATCATTATTCCATCAATGGAATCATAACTATTTCCTGGGGACTCAAAATCTCCTTCTATTGCAACTAACGGGAAAACTATTCCTAATAATAGAACGATAATGGTCATACTTTTTACGGCAATTCTGATTTTCATTGTATTTTCAATTATATTTGCATTTTAACTTCATTATATAATATATTGTTTTTGTGTATGTTTATTGGTGTTACAAAATTGGTTTTATTATTTAAAATTGAGTACTTTAATAAAAAATAGTATAAATTACCAATTTTAAAACAAATATTAAATTATATTCCTTCTCAATAAATTATAAAATTCTTACAGTGAATCCTTTTTCTGATTTTATCTATCAGTGCATTTTTTCTATATTTATGATTATTCAATTGGTGTATTTAATGTTCTTTTTGGATAGTTCACTATTTTTGTAAGATAGTGTAATTAAATTCCATTTTCAAAAGATCAGATAACATTCCACTATTATTTGGGAAATTTTGATATATTTCTCTAATTAATTGAAAAGAAAGTAATATCATTTAAATCAAGCAAAAGATGGTGAATTCATATTCTACATCTATTTTGAATAGAACAACTTTCTATAAGAAATGAGAATTTATTAGTATGGTAATAATTAATTTCAAGAATAATGAGTACTTACAGTCTCAATCTACACATTTCAATTTTCATTTTAGCTTATTATTTAGACGTAATTTTGCTATTTTTGTTTGTAGTTGATTGATTTTCATCTCAATAATTGGTAATTTACATAATTTATCCACAATCGATGAATCAGATGTATTCGCTTCTCATCAAACGTAAATAAGTATCAATGTTATAGTTCTACCTGTATACTTTTCAGATCTTGTAAATTCAAGCTCGACATCTGATATTAAAAATGAATTTACTGATAAATTAACCCGTTTTTATAAGGATCAATCATATAATCAGACTTTGCTCGATATTGAAGTAGAGGATTGGAAAATATTACCTCATGATACAAATTATTATTTAGAATTTGGTAGAAATGTGATTGTGTGTGTAAATTAATAAATCTGGATAAAAAGTAAATTATCAGATGTTAGTAAGAAAAAACGAAGTAAAACTAATAATTGATCGATGATATAGTAACA
>JAOUKW010000159.1 GCA_029882335.1 Candidatus Heimdallarchaeota archaeon
CCTGAAGAAAATTTCGAAGGTGGCCTTTGAGGCAGAGAAAATTACACATGGTCGACCTTCTGGAATTGACAATTCAATTGCTACTTTTGGAGGTTACATCCGATTTGAAAATGGTTTCATTGAGCAAAAACAAATGACATCTAATTTACCTATTTTAATTGTGGATACGAAAATTCCAAGAAACACAAAGAAACTAGTTGAAGGGGTTGCAAAATTAAAGGATCTGTATCCAGAAATCATTAATCCTATATTGAGTACTATGGGGAATGTAGCTGATCTTATCCATCAGAATTTGGAGATATTTGATTTATCTACACTAGGTGATTTGTTTAAAATAAATCAGGGATTACTCGATGCTATCGGTGTTGGGCATCCGAAATTATCAAATTTGATGAATATTGCAACCGAATTCGGTGCAGTTGGAACCAAGTTAACTGGAGCAGGTGGAGGAGGTTGTTTCTTAGTATTAGGAAAGGATCAAATTCAAATTAATGAAATTGCTTCAGAATTAAAAAATTTCAATGTTGATGTATTTGTTACAAAAATTTCATCTAGAGGTGTAATAATTGAATAATAAATGGATCATTGTTAAGTTAGGTGGTGCTGCCATAACTAATAAAAATAAAGATTTTTCTTTTAACGGAATTGTTGTTGACCGAGTAATGGAGGAAATAAAAAATTCAAATAGTAAAGTGATTCTTGTTCATGGTGCTGGTTCATACGCGCATAATATTGCGAAACATTATCGATTAACAGATAAAACAGTAACTCCGAACGCTTTGTCTATTTCTTTAATTAGAACTAGTTTAGAAACACTACACAAACAAATACTCGATTCAGCAAATGATTTTGAGCTTCCAGTTTTTTCTCTTCCCATTTCTTCCATTTTGAGTTATCATCAAAACGATTATTCATTTTACATCAACAGCCTAAAAGCCGTCATGAATAAAAACATGATACCAGTATTGTATGGTGATGTCATTACTCATGATAAAATTGATTTTCAGGTAATTTCGGGTGATTTTATTATACAGCTTCTCTGTGATGTACTTGGTCCATCATCAATTTCCAATATTATATTTGGTACTAATGTAGATGGAGTGTTCAATAAAGATCCAATTCATCTCGATGCAAAGTTAATTGATACCATAAACATAAATGAATTTGATACAATTTTAGATCAAGTAGGTGGTTCTACTAGTACTGATGTTACTGGTGGTATGCGTGGCAAATTAACTGAAATAAATAAAATTGTTAAGAAAGGAATAAGTGTATCCATTGTAAATATTTTGAAACCAAATAGATTGTATCGATACTTAATTGGTGATGATGTGATTCAAACATTGATATATTCAAGTTGAAATTCTCACCAAACGTAGAATTAAGGAAATAAATTTGTTTCACTTCATAGCTTTTTTATCTCACCTGTATAAAATAGAATAAGTCGAATGACAATTTACGAATTGTAGATTGGAGGACAATACATGAGTGAACCATCACAAGATTTAATCAACGATGCATTATCCTTATTGGAAAGGATTAAAGACACTGGAAAGATCAGAAAAGGTACAAACGAAGTAACCAAATGTATTGAAAGAGGAAAAGCCTTATTAGTATATATTGGTGTAGATGTTAGTCCACCTGAAATAATCAGACACCTTCCCCTCTTATCCAAAGAAAAACATGTGGCATATCTGAATGTTCCTTCAGCAGAAGATTTAGGTCGATCCGCGGGTATTGATGTATCTGCTGCTTCTGTGGCTATTGAGCATGCAGGTGGTGTAGATGCAGAGCTTAAAAGCATAGTTGAACGAGTAAAACAATTCAACTAGGTGATATTAAATGATTGACGACGATATCGAAGAGACAGAAACCGATGCTATACCTGCTGAAGTAATTCAAATCGTAGGTCGAGCTTCAACCATAGGTGAGGTGATTCAAATTCGAGCTAAGGTAATTTCAGGTCCAGATGCTAATCGGATTTTAACTCGAAATATAAAGGGTCCAATTCAGCTAGGTGATATACTAATGCTCAAGGATACAGAAAGAGAGGCAAGAAATCTAAAGCGTAGATGAGGTATAAATTATGATAAGAAGTTATAAATGTAGTTTTTGTGGTCATGAAATTCCAAGAGGGAAGGGAATGACCTTTGTAAAGTTAGACGGAACAATTCTTCGGTTTTGTAGGAAGAAATGTAGAGTCTCTATGGTAGATCATAAAAGAAATCCACGTAAACTTAAATGGACTGAAAAATACGAAAGAAAGTACTAACCTAAATTAAAGTATTGAATTCTATTCAAATCAAATTATGATACTATTTGTTTATACATTAACTTATTTAAGATATTAACCTGTAAAAGGCCAAAATTTAAGACCTGATTGTTTTTTGAGCATCTCTAACTCTTTAAGTATTTCCTGTTCCTCTGGAGTTAGTTCTTTCATAAATTTGGTCATGAGAAGTAATGCATGATTTGCTCTTAAATCTACATAACAAACTTGACCTTCTTTGAACTGTCTTCCATATGTTGGTCCTCGAATTGCTACAGAGATTTCTTCATCTTTAATTGCTTCTCGAATAAAATCATTATCTTTCTTGATTTGGTGAATAGTACCTAACCTTTGATTTTCTGAATCGATCAGGATATCTTTGACATTTAATCTTCCCCCAATTATTTTTACTCCGACTACCATTGGTTTATTTCTTTTAAATACATATTGTGGTAGATGTATTATTTTTGTTGGTCTGGGAATATCTGCCAATGTATTTGCTTCAGATTTTCTTTTTAAATCATTCATCCAATCTAGATATTCATCAATCATTCGATAAATTATGGGATCTGAAAATATCTCAATACCTTCTGTGAATGCTAATTCCTGTGCGTCTTCACTAACTTTAACATTAAATGCTAGAATTGCGCCATATTCAGGTACATTTCTTGCAGTTATCGAAACATCAATAATATCTCTTCTTGAAACATCCCCCACATCTGCCGACCTAATTGGTATTCCTTTCTCTTTTAATAACGTCGTTAGCGCTTCCAAGCTACCTAAGGTATCTGTTCTAATTAATACTCCTTCATCACTAGTTGAGATTTGAATTTCAGAAAGTTCTTTTTCAACCTCTTTGGTTAAACGGTCAATTACTTCCTTTCCTCCTCTAGCAACGTAAAATGCACCACCGGGAATGGCTTCTTCGAGATTTGGTGCTGAAATTTTTATTCCTGCTGATGCCCATATTTTTTTAGGTGTCTCAAATTTTTCTCGAGGATCTCGAATTTCATCAAGAGGCTTTGGCTGAACCATAGAACGAATTTTTGTAGTAATCGCTTTTTTTCTTCCTGCAATAATAATAGTATCTTTTGATTCTATATTACCTTGATATAAAATAATATTAACAGTCGTTCCCATTCCTGTTTCTTCTTTTACTTCTAGTATTACACCTTTACCCGGTCCATCAGCATAGGTTAATTTATTCATCATGTATTGTTGTGTAAGTCCTGCTATTACGAGAAATAAATCTGTGATACCCTCTCCAGAAGTTGCGGATGTTGGAATTATCGCAATTTTCTTTGCGAAATTTTTGATTTTATCATATCTATCCGCTTCAAAATTTAAATGTGATAATTCACCCATAATTGCATAAATCTCATTATCGAATCTTTCTTGAATCTTTTTATTCTGAAGTGAATAACTTTTGACAAAAGGAGTATCTTTTTTAGCTTCCCAGCCACCAATTCTATCAACTTTATTTGCAGCAATGACAAATGGCACTTTATTTCTACGTAGTGTTTGGATAGATTCAAACGTTTGTGCTTGAAATCCTTTTGTTAGGTCAACTACTACAATGGCGACATCTGCTATTGAGGCACCTCGTGTTCTGAGTGTCATAAACGCTTCATGTCCCGGTGTATCTATAATTAATATTCCTGGTGTTTTGAATTCAAAGTTTCCTGTCTGTAAATCCTTTGATAGCTCTATGATCGTTTCTTTTGGAAATAATGATGCACCAATGTGTTGTGTAATACCTCCAGCTTCCCTGGCTTGAACAACTGTTTTTCTGACTTTATCAAGTAAACTGGTTTTTCCACTATCTACATGTCCCATAATTACGCAAATTGGTGCACGAATTTTATTTTCATCTTCCACTTTATTCACCACCAGTTAAATCAACTTGTTACTCATACAACCATGAATTTTCAACAGGTGACCATGATACATATTCTTGTTCGTTGAAATAAATCGATAATTCTGTTAATGCATTATCTACTGAATCAGATGCATGAATGAGGTTTCTACCGATATCTAGTGCAAAATCCCCTCGGATTGTACCTGGTGTAGCGTCTTTTGGATTAGTTGCACCTACAAGTTTTCTAGTTACTTCTACTGCATTTAAACCTTCAACAGCAATGGCAACTACTGGTCCTGATGTAATGAATTTCACTAAGCCTGGATAAAATGGTCTCTCCTTATGAACTTCATAATGTTTTTCTGCTTGTTGCTGACTTACCTGTAAAAATTTCATTGCTAATAGTTTCAATCCACTTCTCTGAATTCTGGTTAAGATTAATCCAATTAATCCACGTTGAACTGCGTCTGGTTTGATCATAATGAATTCTTTTTCTAATTTCATTAATTTTATTTAGATTCTTTTGGTTATAATTATCACTTTAGTAACAAGAATTAATTACCTTAACCTATCATATAAAAGATTTATATAAATTTGTGTTAAATTGTATACTAAACTACGACAATGACTTAGTCATTAATATAGTGCAAGATATATATTGCATAACGGATTCTTATGAATAATACAAATCATAATTTACCATTCAATGTTCCTGATTATGCACGGGAATTGAAACATGGTACTACAACTGCAGCTATTTCCTTTGATGGGGGAGTCGCTGTTGCCACTGATAGACGTGCTTCAATGGGATATATGGTTGCTTCTCCTAGAGTGAAAAAAATGTATGCTCTAGATAACAAATCCATGTTAACCATTGCTGGTTTACCTTCTGATGCACTCTATTTATTGAAAATAATGAAAGCGGAAATGTCATTATGGGAATTAAATCGAGGTAGACCAATGACTGTAAAAGTGAGTGCAAATTTACTTTCAACTATCATGTATCAACAATTTAGGTCATATATGCCATATTTTGTTCAAATAATGTTAGTTGGTGTTGATGCAACTGGACCCCATATATTTAATTTTGATGCTTCTGGTAGTGTATCTGAAGATCCATTTTCATCAACAGGATCAGGATCTCCATTTGCCTATGGAGCATTGGAAGCTTTATACAAAGATAATATGTCTCAGGAAGAAGCAATGACTGCACTTGCAAAAGCACTTCGCTCAGCAGTTGTTAAAGATATAGCTTCTGGAGATGGTATTGATATTGCAACAATCACACCAAAAGATGGTGTAGTCTTCTACGATGATGAAGAATTAAAGAGGTTACTAGGGAAATCCTATCCCTTCCCATAGGAGGAATAAAAATTATGTTTGGACCAAGCGCAAGTCAAGGATATGATAGATCTACCGTCATGTACTCCCCCGATGGTAGAATAATACAAACAGAATATGCTCGTGAAGCCATGAGAAGAGGATCAATCGCAATAGGCTTAAGATCTGAATTTGGTGTTGTATTGGCAGGAAGATTAACACCTATGGATTTAGATTTTCCCAATCGAAAGATCTCAAAGATAAATGATCGTGTATCATCTATTTTTTCAGGATATGCTGCTGATGGACGAGTTTTAATCAATAGAGCAAGAGTGGAAAGTGTAGTTCATGATTTAACATATGAAGAACCAATTGATATTCAAAGTTTAGTCACTAAATTAGCGGATTATACTCACATGTATACACAACAAGCAGGTCTTCGACCATTAGGAATTGGTCTTTTAGTTGCAGGTATTGATGAACATGATAATATACCTCATTTGTTTTTCATCTTACCTGGTGGAGCATTGATTGAATCAAGGGCAAAAGCAATTGGAGATGGTGAACCAAAGGCGATGAAATTTCTAAAAGATAAACACAAAGAACAAAGTATTGACACTCTTAAAATTCCAGAACTTGAAAAATTAGCTATGGAAACTCTGAATTTTGTGTCAGATGGTGAGTTACCTGATGATGAAATTGAAATTTGGAGTATGGGTATTTAGGTAATTGATTATATTATATAGAAATTAAAAAAAAATAAAATATTCCATTAAATGGAATTATACGGAACTAATTATAAATCAAATATTCAACAATAGATTGTAAAAGTGTATTTAAGATGAGGTTAATTTTACTTCACTCTGATGAATTTGAATATGAGCCGAAGAAAAAAGCAATAAAAGCTGCTGAAGAAATAGAGAAAAAAGTCGTTTCAGTGGGTGAATCTCTTGTTGTAATGATGTCAGTTGAAAAAGATGATGAACAAAATTTTGAAGAAGTGGCAAATAAAAGTGTATTTGAAATAGAAAAAATCACTGATGAATTAAAGATACAAAATGTAGTTGTATATCCATGGGTACATTTAACATCTAATCCTTCTCGACCTGATATTGCTCTAAAGGTAATGAAACAGATTGAGGAAATACTAGTATCTAAGGGAAAATATGATGCTGTGTTCCGTGCACCATTCGGATGGTATAAAGGTTTTACAATAAAAGTAAAAGGTCATCCTTTATCTGAATTAAGCAGGGAATTCAGTTCGAATATTAAGGAAGTATCTGAAGAGGAAAGTCTAGCTATAAAGGCTGAAGATGAAAGCAAACATGAATTTTATGTATTTACTGAAAAAGGAGCTAAAGAATTTTGGAAGGAATACAAATTTAAACCGAAATCAAAATTCAAAACATTTTTTGATTATGAAACACAAAAGAAGAGAGTATCTGAAACTCCACCCGCTCATGTTGACTTAATGCAAAAATTGGAGTTGGTAGATTATGAACCGGGGAGTGATGCTGGGAACATGCGTTGGTATCCCCAGGGATGGTTGATTAAACGATTATTGGAAGATCATGTTACAACAACCCATGTAAATAATGGTGCATATTGTGTGGAAACACCAATCATGTATGACTTTCATCATCCATCTCTTGAAAAATATATGAATCGCTTTCCTGCACGTCAATATGTTATAAATTCCGGTTCTGATCGTTACTTTCTAAGATTTGCCGCTTGCTTTGGTCAGTTTTTAATAGGATCTGATGCTCTAATTTCGTATAAACATCTACCGTTGAAATTGTTTGAGATGACACATTATTCATTTCGAAGAGAACAGAGGGGTGAATTGGCAGCATTAAGACGATTACGAACCTTTTCAATGCCCGATCAACATACACTCGTGGCTGATATTGATAGTGCTAGAGACGAATTTGCAACACAATTTTATTTATGTCAACAAATGTTAGCATCTTTTGAGGTTGAGTATGAAGCAGTATTTAGATTCCAAACTGATTTTTATATTGAAAATGAAGATTGGATTAAACAAATGATAAGTTCACTTAATAAACCCGTAATGTTGGAACTATTTGACAAGCGCTATGCATACTTTGTATGTAAATTCGAATTTAACTTCATTGATGGTCAATCAAAAGCTGCCTCATTATCTACCGTTCAAATTGATGTTGAAAATGGCGAGCGCTTTGATATTACCTATGTAAATGATAAGGGTGAGAAAGTACATCCGTTAATACTTCACACTTCATTAAGTGGTGCCATCGAGAGAGTAGTATATGCTATGTTAGAGACTGCTGCGGATAAGATTAAGAGAGGTTTAAAACCGGCTTTTCCACTATGGTTATCACCTGTACAAGTTAGGATCTGTCCAATCAGTGATGATGATTTAGATTTCTGCAATTCTTTAGCAGATCGATTGAATATTCATAATATTCGTGTTGATATTGATGATAGAAATGAAAGAGTTGGTAAGAAAATTAGGGATGCAGAAAAATCATGGATCCCCTATATTATTGTTATTGGTAAGAATGAACAAAATACAAATCAATTCAAGGCAAGACTCCGATCAGGAGAGGAAATTGAATATGAAGCAGATACTTTGATTTCGGAAATAACTACTCAGGTACAATCATACCCTTTTAGACAGTTACCTCTCTCAAGGCAAGTTTCCCTCAGACCTAAGTTCTTCTCTAGAAGTGATTAGTCTATAAATCATAATCACTAATTCTTGATTGTGCAACAATGATTTGACCCGCTCGTTTGACAATAAATCTTAATCCCTTGGGATTTGCAATCAAAAGTAAATTGATATTTCTCTTTTCTTTCATTGTCTTGGTTGGCAAAGTAACTCGAACTTTTCCTTCTAAAATCATTAAACTGGATCCAACGGATAAATTCTCATCGATTGAGAGTGTAGGATCTACAATTCCTAATATGTGTTTAGTTCTTTTATTTATTACTCTAATAAAGACACATTTCCCTATTTTCTTAAAATCAATTTCATGTGCAGAAATAACATCATGAAATCCTTGGAGTTCTACAGGTAAATTACTAGTATTAATTGCCCTACTGGTGATAAATTCATCAGAGACCTTTTCTTCGATTTTAACTGATTTTTCTAATTCCTTAAATTCTTTTTTGTTTAATTTTTCTGAAATTGAAGAGAGAAGGAGATCAATTTCTGGATTAAAGTTTTCATCATTTATACAAGATAATGGAAATAATACATCAAATATGTTATTGACAAGATCACTCATATTTGAGTTAATACTTAGATAGGTTGCCTGTTCTAATAACAACCAAGCATTTGAAAATTTGTTTACTGAAATAAATTGAACACCTAATTGGATGATGAATTGAATTTC
>JAOUKW010000556.1 GCA_029882335.1 Candidatus Heimdallarchaeota archaeon
ATTATTGCTCGATCATTTAAATATCCTTATTTTCAGAATTCTAAAGAATCACAGATTAATGTTATTTAATTAAAAATATTCAATCAGTCTAATTTTAATTTATAATTGAGTTCAATAGTGTTTTCGCTTTTTTATATTACCAGGTATCCCATGGTAAGGCGTCTGCAGGATATTTTGTTAATTTATTACCATCTGCAAATCCAAATTGGGATAATTTTTCAAGTGCACTCAAAATTTCTTCTGCATTTCCTTCATATAAATAATGGTCATCTCCTTCAGTTGAAGCACTTTTGACTAAATTATATAACTTTGTTAGCTCTTGCGGATCAATTGTCGATACTGCCATACATGATTATGAGATTTTATTTACTAAAACATTATGTTATTTGAGTACTTTAATATTAATTCTAAAAAATTAAAAATATCATGTTATTGCTATATTTTGTTATTTTGATTAATTCTTTATTTTCTTTTCAATACTGTCCTAATGTACCTTTTTTTCTGATTCTCTTTTCTTGTTTACTATACACTTTCGTACCAAGTATTAATACACAAACTCCCCATGTTAATAGAATGAAAATATCACCAATATTTATAGAATTTGGACCAAATATTAGTGAATTTCTAAAACCATCCACTCCTATTGTAAATGGTGAGTATATCGATATTTTCTGTAGATTGGTTGGTAAAATAGCTATTGGATAGGCAATTGGAGTGAATAATCCAAGAAGTACTTCAAAAGTGAACACAATTCTCCATCCATTTTTGAATGTAAGGACTGCGGCAGAAAATATGAAGGTTATACCCTGAATGAAGATAATGCCGACTAAAATATAAATGAGTGCAAAAATAATACCTGATCGGAATAAATTTGGACTAATAGAGAATAAGAATAATAATTGAATGGATACAGTAAATCCATTTAATAGTATAGCATATAGTCCGTTTGCCATAGTATATGCTATTTTGGATGAAGGTGTGACATAATAGGATTCAAGTGTACCTAAGAACTCCTCATCTCTAATGGCGTATGAAGTGTGCCAAGTTATTGAAAGTAGAAAATTAAAATAAATTAATCCTAGGCCTGAATATGTCCAAATATCACTATATCCTGCAATCTTCATTAAGTTGTCACTATATCGATCACCAACTAACACACTACCAAATATAATTACAGGTAGCATGAATAGAATAGGAAAGATAAACCAAAATAAAAGGCTTAATGGATATTTCTTCTGTATAGACCATCTTTTTGATATTACTCCTTTGAATGTTCGTACATTTGCGATTATTATCTTCTTGTGTGTTGAATGTCTCATCATTTAAATCACCTAGTATTCTCCTAGTTTACCCGTTTGTCTGGTTCTTTTTTCTACCGCAGTAAATATTCTATAACCAATCATCCACATGCATATATCAATTATTATTAGTATTCCAAACCATCTAAATATATTAATTAACGAGCTATTAACTAGAAATAAATCTCTGATGATTTTTGCACCCCATGTGAAGGGTAATACGACCGCGATATATCTCAATATCGTTGGTAATCCTTCAATTGGATATCTAACTGGAGAAACAATGAACATGAAGCTATCAACTAATTCTGTCAATACACCTGGTTCTTTGAAAATCATGATGATGCTGGCGAATAAAAATCCAAAGCCCAACATACCAATAAACATAATAATTACAGCAATAAATGATAGGATTGTATTTAATGCTGTAATATTCCAACCAAATATAATTGAGACAATAATAAATTGGCCTATTATATTGCAGGTTACCCAAAGACTCTCGCCTAAACTGGTTCCTGCTAGTATGTCTGTTCTAGAAACAGGAGATACCCAGAGATATTCAAGTGTTCCACTATTTTGTTCCCATCTAAGTGCATTTCCAGCACCCCATAATGCAGAATCTATAGTAGACCATAACATAGAACCTATTAATAAAAATCCAACATAATCGCTTGAGCCTGTATATTTTTCGAATGCAGAGGAAGTACCACCAGAAACAAGACTGTTTCCTAGCCATATATATGGTATTACCCATAACAAAGGCATAAAAATCCAATAGAGGATATCAAATTTATATTGTAACATAATGCTAATTTGCTTTGCTGCAATTAATATTATAGTCTTAATACTATTTGATGCTTCACCATGACTATTTGTCCTAGCAATTAGTTTAG
>JAOUKW010000160.1 GCA_029882335.1 Candidatus Heimdallarchaeota archaeon
TAAAAATGATCTAATAGAAAATTCATTCAATACAAAGTATTCATGTGATAACGGAATTGAACAATACCATTATATTCTGCAATATTGTCACGATGGAATATATTCAAATTTGGTTGGAAGTCTTTCATCTAATTTTGATTTCATTAAACGTCATAGAGATACATATGAAAAATTGGCAAGTGAATTCCCAAATATGAATGAAACGATAGTTATTTTTGATAGTGGTATAGATCCAAATCATGAAGCATTTTATAATAAATCTATTATTTTTAAAGATTTTATAGGTATGTCTTATCTAAGTTTAAATGATACGTATGAATCTCCAAGTGATAGCAATGGACATGGTACTGCTATCGCATCAGTAATTTCCGGTCAGCCCAATATTAATCAAAATAAGATTAAATTTATTGAAGAATTTAGTCTTTCTCATAGTGAAAAATTTATATCAAATTCGATTAAAATAACAAAATCTCATCAAATCAAATTTGACTTAGAATGGCCATCTAATAACTCAAGTAATAAAGTAGAACTATTCAATGAAGCTAATGAATTAATATATAATTATACCAATAACATCAATCAGAATAGAATAAATAATAGTATAACCGTAGATAAAGGAAACTATTACTTTGAAATTAGTAATCTAAATACAGAAATTAATTCATATAAGCTGAAATATCAAGAAGATATATCTTTTAATTCATTAGACGGCATTTTCCCAGCTTCAAAAATAATTATGTTAAAAATTGCAGATGATAATGGATTTGTTACAACAGAAAGCGTAGTTAATGGAATAAACTGGGTTGTTGAAAATCAGTTAGTGTATGATATTAATATCGTTAATATGAGTTTTAATTTTAATCAAATAGATCCTTTTATTGATGAATATATTGAATTTTATTTAATCAATAATGGTATTGTTGTTGTAAGTTCTTCAGGAAATAACGGAATAATCAATTCTCCTGCTAGTAGTCCGTATGTGGTATCAGTCGCTCCTTCAAACGAAAATTTTTCACTTCCTTTATATATATCTAATTTATCAAAACCAGAAGTATATAATTATGGGTCTAATTTAATTGTTGCTAGTTCTCAAAACGAAGTTTATAATAACTATTATAAAATTGATTCTGGATCTAGTTTTGCAGCAGCAATGTCCACTGGAGCTATTGCTATTGTTATATCAATATTGAAAACTCAAGGAAAATGGGTAAATAATATTAATAGTGTAGTTAATATTCGATACATAATTAAAATATCCTCAACTCATCAATATGGTTATGATAGATTAAATAATTCATTACAAAATGAGAATTTTCAATGGGGTTTTCTTGATATGAATGCATTAATAAATATGTTTGTTGACATTCCATTAAATAGACCTCAGAAACTATTTTCAAATAATTTGGCCACATATAACTTTCAATTAAGATTAGAAGAGAGAAGAAATTATGAGATTAATTTATTCATGCCAGAAGGACTAAAGGGGGAAATCTTAATTTATAAAAAAAGAATAATTAATGAGAATCCTCAAATTATGTATATTTCTGAACAAAAGAAAAATAATATTCAAACTCTTCAATTCAATGCAGAAAGAATTGATGAAGTAATATTATCTGTTAAATTAATTAATAAATCAATATCAATTCCATATGTATTAGTTGTGAATTCAATGCAAACGCCTACTATTCATGAAAACATAATCAACGACATTTATACTAATAAAGAGTATACCACCTTAAATTTTAATAGCAGTAATAATTATGTGAAACTTTTTGTAAATAATTCTTTTATAAAATATATATCAGATTATGGAGTAATTGAAACAAGTGAGAGGGGAATGTATATAATTGAACTTAGAGAATATAATTATCAAAATCTCAATTATCGAAAAATAATTTTCCGAATTTTTGTTAATTTTCAACCTCCAAACATTTTATCAAATTTAATGGTATATAATAATACAGCTATATCAGATTTTACCTATATTCAAATAATTTCTGAATCAAATTTGAATCACACTTATGAATTAAACATTTCAGGAAACAAATTAAATGAAACTAGTATTGTTTTTAATAATTTTACAATTAATCCCTACCACTACAGAAATGGAAATTATCAAATTTCATTAACAGCAATTGATATACATGGAAACAAAAATATATCTTCCATTTCAGTAACTATTTATGTAGATACTTTTTTAGTTAATAACCAAAATCAGACTATTGAGTATTATTCTGGATTGGTAATTAATTTTGATGCTTTTTCCTATTTACCTAATTTTTATAGTCTGTATTTAAATAAATTGATTATTGATAACTCATCATGGGACGGTAATTCACTTGAATATTCTCTGAATCTACAACCAGGATTACATAATATTACCTTGAGTGTAATGGATATGAATAATTTACTCCTACATGCTACTTATTTCTTGGAGATCAAAGATTATGATGATCCAATATTATCTATGGATAATATATTCTTAGTAGATATTACAAAAAATACTAATATATCAATTCATGTACGTGATATATCTAGATTTCAAGTAACTATTTATTTTAATTCAACATATTGGTTAAATAGTAATCAAAGTAATTTACGAGTAGAAATTCAATTTAATCCGAATCTACAAATAGAAATTCATGTATATGTAATTGATGTATGGGGAAATGATGACTATTATAAAAGAACATTGTACACAATTGATTTAGAACAACCTTTAATTTCAGAAATTGATGATTTTAGTTACAAAAATGGACAAATTCAAACTCTTGTTTGGAATTATGAAGAATCCCACGTTGATTCAGTACAATTATATGATAATAATAGAGAGATATTAAATAATACTTCAATAGATGGAAAAAAGATACTAGTTAGCGAAAATGAAATTATATTAACTTTTAAATATTTAGAGGAAGTCAAGTATCATAATATAACTATAATAATTAAAGATCAGAGTGGTAATGCGGTAAAAAGTGATGTGATAATTACCATGGAGTATTTAGCAATTCTATTGGAAACACAATTTCAATTAAACATAAGCTATTTATTCAATATATTAATTTTTATTTTGATATTTAATTTAATTACATACCATAAGGATTGATATAACTATTGAAATTTCAAATGCTACTTTTACAACTTATAATAATTGTATCAATTCTCTCAACAAATTCATCTAATTCAGGAGAATTGGACATTCATGAGGAATCTCACGTTAATCCTAATGTTTCAAAAGCTGGTGTTTCTTTTCTTAATATTTTTTATAATAATTCAATAATTAACCCTATTTCGATTGTTGATAAAGTATTCATCTATAATATCCAAAGCATTGTTGATATTATCAATATAGAAGTTATTATCAGGGTTAATGGTTTTTCAATTATAACACATAATAATTTATATTATAAAATGATTGGGGAATTATATATAATAACAAATAATGAAATAAGAAAGATTGAGTATGAAGATATGTTGACAGGTCTCATTAATATACCCATTTATCAAGGTCGTAACATAATTTCTGCAATATATGTTACAAAAGATGATTATTCAATTGATAATATTGTTGTTAACTTAAATGTAGATAACATGCCTAATATTTATTCAAATGAAATATTATTAAATATTGAAAAAAATACGAATCAAACTTGGTATGAATATCCTTTGGTTGATCGAGATTTTAATAAATATAATTATGAACCTCCAGTCTTTGATTTTAACCTCACGCAAAAATGCGATTTACCTGAGAATTTAATTCTGCTTAACCACTTAATTTATAATGAAGAAATAGTTTGTGAAAATAATTTAACACTAAATTATTCAGATGGAGGGACTTTTGATCATCAATTAGGAAATAATAGCCGAAATTCATCCAGTTCAAATGTCTTTCTGATTGATGCTTTAGGTATGAGAAAATTAGATAATAGTATCAATTTGATAGAGGGTTATAATCGTATTTCAATTTTAATTTTACATCCATTTGGATATTGGATAAAAATTAATTCGTCAAATATTATTGATCATGAAAATTTATTTGATGTTAATGATAAAAACCTTGGATTTAATGGTTCTATTGATTATATATCAAATATTTTAACTAGAAATGTATATTTTGAATACGTTAATGTTATTGAGGTAAATACTTATAGTTTGAATGTAGTAATAATACATATCTCAATAACTTTATTTATAATAGTAAAAATGAATAACAAGAGGAGGAATTTAAACTATTAATAAACTAATTAGTATAATTTTGGTTTATATTATAATATTCTCGCATCCAATAGAAGGTAATAATCATATTAAAGAAATATTAATTACTTCAGATGGTAATAAACACTCTAAATTCGTTCTAAACGCGATAAAAAACATATTTGATTATTATAATATTAATAATAGGATAGTTGAAAATTATGAACCATTTGATTTTTTTGTTTATACAACAGAAACAAATAATTCTATAATACCTTCAAATCTTACTAATTTTACTAATTTTGGTATTGAAAATTTATTATTGCGATATCTATATAATTTAAGTTGGTTTGAAGATATAATGTCTAAATTGATTGGTAATAACATCTCATTAGCTGATTTTATAGAATTCGCAGATAATTATATTCATATGTATAATACAATAGATTTGGAAATCAATATCGTTCAAATATATGAACATTATTATGCAAATGAGAATGTAATATTTCAACCCAATGACAATCAAATAAACTATAAAGAATTTTTTCTATCATCTTTTTCCAATTTAACCAATAATATTGACATATTAATCAATAATATTGAAAATTATGATCCCATGCAAAATCATAAATTAGGGTTTATTGATTTATTTACTCAAGGATTGCTAATAGAAAAAGACCACGAATTATTTTCAGGAATTATAAATAAGTACGAAACCTCGGACTGGTATAACCAAATATATCCGGAACTGCAATCAACTATACCTTCAGGAAAACATAAAATCTGGGTAAATAATAATCTTCAATATGAATTCGATGGTATAATGTATAACTATTCCATTGAAGATATTATTTTTACACTACAAATATCACAATGGTCTACTAATGGGGTTTTGAAAGAATTTTTCAATAGAATCCAGCAATATGAAATAGACCGAAATGAACAATCAATAACGATTTATTTATCTGAATCAAGAGTTGATGATCCATATAAGTTAGCGTCAATTCATCCTGTGCCTATTTCGTTGAATAGGACCTTGCAACTCGATGTAGATTCTACTTATCCTATATATTATACACCTTTATCTAATACCTATTCTGTTTTAGATTCTGTGGAATGGAGGTATTATGAGAAAAGAATCCCAAACAATGGATTGTATGACATAATTCATAGAGAAATTTATGATGAAAAAATTATATATCATCTTAAATTAAAAGAAATAAATGAAGATGTTGTATTTTCATTAAATGATACAACCAATCTTAATTTAATACAGGAACTAAGATTACATATACCGATAGGTGAATTAAATGATGGTTTTATAACCCAAGACATTGATGTTGTTATTGATACTGAAGATAATTATGACAATTTGAATTTAGTTAATTATGATAAGAAAAAATATATTGGATTTAGTTCAGTAAAAATTATTGCAAATGCTAGTGATTCAAATTCATTTAACAATGACTCACTTAGATCTGCTGTTTTCGATATTATTGCACAAGAAGAGTTAGAAGCAATATTATCCCACATAGGAAAGGTAACACAAAGTTATTTCCCATTACATACAATTTTAGGTGAACACAGGAAAAGAATAATGAAAACACTCAATCCGTTAGAAATACTATCTGAATATCTTGATGATAATTATGTTAATTTAGTAAATGAAATTTATTTATTAAATACCATATATACTGGTAAATATATAATTCTTGTTTGTAGTGTATTAATAATAAGTATTGCATCAAGAAGGTATTATCAACGCCTTCGTAAAAATTGATTGATAATTTAAAAACAATATGTGATAATTTAATGTTGCCACTAATGTCAGTCTAGTGGTGTTATATCTGAAATTTGCATTTAATAACACGGACATACCGATTTCAACTGCACCCAAATTATTGCTTACTGGATTCCATAAAGAAGTGTAAAGTAATAAATTATGGTGATACACACTAATATTTATAGAATCTATTTTTAAAATAGGTATATTTGATCTTGAATAATTGATATTCACTTGATAATGTATTATTTGCCTTGACAAATTTGGTTCATTTATCTCAAGTGATTTTGAAATATTAACCGCATTTATCTGTGTAGTATTAAAACCAATAAGTAATGCAGGTATGAAAAACTGAAGAAATATAAAAGAAAATATAATTCCATAAATCTGTCCTTTTGAAGTAAATTTTTTAATCATTTTGGGATTAATATTTATAATAATTTCCTTAGTAACTGAAAAATACTTATAGTAAATAAAGTACAATATGAAAATAAATAAGATAGTTCGAGCTATTATTTGGTTGGAATTTATAAAATTAAATATGGTTACTATTGTTGGTAATTTAATAATAACCTTCCCTTGAATATTATCAAATCTTGTGAAATAACCATTTTGATATAAATCTAAAATTGCATTACTTTCGGCATTATCTCCTTTTGTTCGAAAATAAAACTCGTTTTCGAATTGAACTATTTCAATTATTCTGTGAAGTATGTCTTGTCCATTCAGATTAGTTAAAATGAGATCCCCAACTGCTAAATCATTTGCCATTATATTTGTATATATTAAAAATACATCCCATTGTCTAATCTCGGGAGACATTGATGTGGGATTATCATTTGAAATTGTTACTGTTTTGATATTAGGAATAAATCCGGTATTTAAAACGAAAAGAAAAGACAGAATTACTAAAATAGTATAAAATATAATTCTATTAATGTTTATATACATATTGAAATTGAAATGAAAATTAATTTAAATATTTCTTCAAAGTAGATGTATAGTTGATTTAAATTTTTTCGAATACAATACACAAGTATTTTTACGATGAAACTACTTAAGAACTAATTTTATGTCTCATTTTTCAATTTTAATACTTGTTTGCTTCCTCCTCTTAGAGAAAATAAAATCACCTGAAACCTGTAATTTAGATACTTTCAATTATAAGGTTGGTACGAAAAATGAGTTGTATAAATGTTTGTAAACAATAACCAATTTTATACTTGTTAACAATTATTTCTATTTGAAATATAATTAAAAGAGAGCTCTAACTTCAAAATCATCTTAAGTAGAATCTTTGATTCTTTTGTCTAAGAAGTAATTCTTCATTGATCTAAAAAAACCTAATTTTGAAATAATGATAATAATGATGATTATTACAATGCTGGTAATTATGAAGATATAGTTAAATTGTTTTTCTATAGAAAAAGTATAAATAAATAAAGTTGATTTTTGATTATTTATGGATAAAATATAAATTAACACTGTATTGTCTTGTAATAATTTTTGATCTATGATAAAATTGTATCCAGCAACTACAATTTCTTTATAGAAAATAATGTCTGTTTTATTAATTAATAGCACATATATGATATTTGAATATTCAAGGCTTGTATTTGTATAACCACTAAGCAAATATTTCTCATTTATTGTATTAAAATTGATGAATGCTTGATCTTTTAATATATTGAATTCTTTATAATATGCTGTCTTCTGTACATATAATTCTTTAATAAAATAAGAAGTTAATACTAAATCATATCCAGTATTATTATTATAGATGTAATTAAGGCCATAATTAGTATTTATGGAAGAAAATAAGTAGATTAGTTTGTTATTTAGTTCAATTGGAATAATTTCTATGGTATTATTATCAATATAAATACGAAATAATTGAACTTCATGTTCAAATGTATTTTCTCTAGATTGATTTATCCCTACTAAAAGTAAGGTTCCATCGTTGATTACGTTTTGTATTGTAATTCCAAAATTCAAAAATAATAATTGATTATTTATCCATACAAATGTAAAAGAATTTGGAATTGAAAGAAATACCATTTTTTTAGGAAAGTATTCAAATGTTATTTTGTAATTTCCTTTTATATTTACTTGTTCTATTGAAGTAAATTTTTCATTAATATTATAATTAAAGCGTGTTATTGTAGTATTTCCGGTACTTGTATTGAAAATTTGAAGTAAAAAGGATACAGTAGTTACGTTAATAAACCGGTTACCATGGACTTCAATAATATCTCGACCAAGATCTATATTTTCGATAATATTCGACTTTTCAATAAATAAAGTTTCTAATTCTTCAAAATTTGACCCATATTGAAAATTTACTTTGTTTTCAAATATAAAAACAACAAAATATAAATTCAAATATTCATCGAAATTGATACTTAAATAGCGATAATTATTTTCATAATCTATTTCACTTAATTCATAATCACTTGTTGATTCAACTGTTTGAATATTTATTAATAATAATAATATTAGAATCAGTTTTTTGGCATTCAAACAAAATTGTTGTAAATGCATATTTTTAAAATTCTTTTATAAGAGTATAAGTATTTGAAAATAATAATACGCTTACTTAAGAAATAATTCAGGAAAAATTATTATTAGTTTGGTATTTTTAAAGTTCTTGACTGAATTGAATAAAACTGCATAAATAATATATGATAGTTCAAGGTGATGATTATCTGTAATTTGTCGGAATTAATTAATATTGATTCTAATATCACAGGAATACCAATAGTTGTATTACCAAAAGATTTACTATAT
>JAOUKW010000161.1 GCA_029882335.1 Candidatus Heimdallarchaeota archaeon
TTTCTGCTGCTCTTTTAGCAATTTGACTTCGTTTATCAACACGTACATCTTTAATCTCTTCCAAGACTATTTTACAAATACATGCACCAACTCTATCAACAGATTCTAATGTAGCTGCAATGATTGCAGTTTCAATTTGGTTTAAACTAGAGGGAATAGAAATTTTTCCTTTAGTCGATCCTGAAACATTCTCAATATCTAAATCGATCCTACCAATTCGTCCACTTCTTTGTAGCTGTTTTAGTTCTAACTCTTGATCTAATAGACCTTCAGTTTGACCAAATAAAGCACCAACGATATCGCTAGGTTCAACAATTCCTTCAACCGAAATACTGGCAATTAACTTATATTTGACTGTTTCGTCACTATATTTATTACCCATATTTCTTTCACCAGATCCTTACTACTTTGGAATAATTTAATTTAAATAATTATTTAAAAAAAAATTTATTCAAAAATAAAAAGTACCAAAATTATAAGGTATCTAAATTATATTATTCTACTATCAAATATAAGCCTTAACTTTATATTAAAGAAATTATCTTATTAAAAAACAAATTTACTAAAAAAAATCTAAAAATATTTTATACAAATAGAGTAATTATCATTATTTCCTGCAAAATATATAAATTATATTTCTATTTGTTTCACCATTATTAAATACGTAATATCGGGTTATAATAAATATATTACTGCATTTTAAGTAGCTAAATTTTATAGTAAATAATGATATCTTTGAAATCATACTTTGTACTTATTAGAGTGTAAATGCCTAATATTGCACATACATATCATCAAACAAGTTCTCTATGATGTCCTCGATTAGGCAAATTTAATTTAATTTTCCTGTATAAGCGATTTATGATATAATATTGAAATTACATACATAAAATGCAAAAATAAAATAATGTTCTTGACGAATTCTTGATAAAATTTCTACTTATTATTTGAAATCTTTGTAAATATTAAAAACAGTTCAAAAAGGATGTTTGATGAGGGTTCATCATTTCAATAAAAAAAAGCAGCTTATCAATTTCTTTGAAATTATTTGCATCACTTATAATTGTGCTAGGATTCATACATGCATATGTTGCAATAACAACTATACAAAGTGAAACCTTTCTTTATTGGCAATCAACTATAATATACATTCAGTTAATTGTTGAAATTTTTATTTTCTTTCAAATAGCAATAATGATATGGAGTTATGCAGGAATTGTTCATTACAATGACAACTATAAGACATTAGAAGATTTGACAGAATATCCAGATATTGATGTATTTATTCCTATTAGAAATGGATCTGCAAAATACTTAGAAGAGACTATTATAGCTTTAAAAAATCAAGATTATCCACAAGAAAAAGTACATATCATTGTAGCCGATGATACACCAAACCAAGAACTTGCAAATTTATATAAATCAATTACTTTAAGACATGATGTAAAATTAATTTATGATAATAGTAATTCAAAATTTAAAGCAGGTATGCTTAACATAGCACTAAAATTTGCAAATTCAAAATATGTTTGTTTCTTTGATCATGATCAAATACCTGCTCAAGGAATATTAAAGCATTTTATTAATATTCTTGAACATAATCCTCAATATAGCTTTGTTCAAGCAAAGAAAATGTTTAAAGATTTACATAATTTATCTAGAGTTTGGTCTGCATTGCTATACCTTCAATTTTTTGAAATTATGGAAAAATTAAAACAAAATTCAAAAAGTGTATTTTTTGCAGGATCTACCGCTTGTTTTAGAAGAAATGCAATAAATCTTGTCGGTGGTATGCCAGAAGACACTTTTACAGAAGATAATGAATTAACTATAAGATTATTATTGTTAGGATCAATCGGAACTTTCACCAATAAAATAGGTTCACTTGGTACAGTACCAGATGGATTTGTTAATCAAGTAGCACAGTTATGGAGATGGTCGCATGGTGGAACAAATGTCCTTAGCTTATATGGTTTACCTGTAATCAAAAGCAAAAAATTATCTATTGCTCAAAAAATAGATATCATTGCAACATTATCAATAACCCCAATACTAGTTTGTGTATATATTTATTCAATCTCATTTATTCCTTTAATCATAACTGGAGTGGATTCTCCACGATTAGTAATTGGAACATTTTCATCTTTAGCTATTATTCCAATTATTATTTCCTCTACCTATATCATTTTGGCTACACTTGCCGTCGTTTTCTCAAAAGAAGATGAAAGATCAGAATTCAAGTTATCTCATTTACCAGGATTTTTCTTAATAGGACTTGCAAATAATATATTAATCCTGAGTAGTGGAATATTTGGTTTACTAAGAAAATTAGGACCTAAATCCAAACGAGGATTGTGGATGAGAGATATAAAAGTAATCCAAATCAGTTTTATTGGATTAATCATAGGGTTGATTGTTGAATATTTTGCCATTAATTGGTTCCTTGATGGTTTCTATTCAGCAATATTGTTGATACTAGTTTCCTCAACATTATTACCCACATTTTTTATTGCTCTATATTATGTAAAAATTAAACCATAGATGTAATTTGCTTTGCAATCTCATATGTAATTTTTGGAGGAACTGCCTCACCAATAATATCATACACATAATCTAAACTTCCCGTATACTGATGTGTATCTGGAAATGTCATCAAACGTGCATTTTCAAGAGGGGTTAATATTCTATCTTGACTATAATGGATAAATCTACTTTTCCCCATAACTACAGGAGCAGGAACATCAGGAAGAATTCTTATATAATTCTGATACTGTTTCTTTGCACCCATAAAATAGACAAGAGATTGACCAAATGAAGTAGAAGGTAAATTAGCCATATATTTCTCAGGTAATGAAGATGTTATATGCCATTCATACTTATCTGGATAATTTGGAAGTGGTAAATCCCCAATTGCATCATGCACAGAGATTTGCGAAAAATCGGGACATATTAGATCAATATTTGAGATTATTACTCGAGTTCTCTTAGAAGGAACACCCCACCTCTCTGCCTCAATAATATTAAAATATGGAGGTGACAAACCACTATCAATTATTTCTTCTCGTAGTAATTCCTGATTTTCTCCATCCAAAATTCCCTTAACATTTTCAATGAAGTAGTATTCAGGATTTAAATCTGCAATCAACCTTATTGCATGGAGCATTAATCGACCTGTTTCATCTGAATACAATCTATCAAATGGATCAAAGATCCTATTTTGATTAGCAGAAGTAAATGGCTCACACGGTGGTGATGCAGTAACTATAGTTGGAGGTTTGGAAAGAAATCTTTCAATTTCTTGGTATCTTAATTTAGAAACGTCTTTCTTATGTACAACATCCCCAAAATTTAATTTAAAAGTATCTATGCAATGTTCCGCTAAATCAACTGCGAATTCAGTAGTAAAACCAGCTTGATGAAAACCTGCACTTGAACCTCCTCCACCACAAAATAAGTCAACAATATTCATCAACTCACATTTACTAAATTTTTATGTAAAGTTTTCCATCTTTAACTAATGTTTCATACGTTTGAAGAGTTTCTATTGCAGGTGGGTTTTGTGGTTCACCAGACTCAACTTCAAAAATAGATGTATGTAACATACAAGTTACATAACCATCGGCAAAATGTCCCTTTGTTAAATCATAGTATTTATGTGAACAAATCCTTGAGCTTACAATATATTTTCCATCAATTTTAACAACCATTAACTCTTCCCCCTCAATATTTACCGGCATTAGTTTATCATCAGGTATATCTTCAATATTACAAACTTCAACATGATTGTCAGGATCGTACATCTAGTTTCACCTTTATTGAGAAACAACATCCCATTTATGAGAAAGATATTCTCTTGCGACATCAGACATTTTAGAATTTTCAATTGTTTTAAAGATGTATTCAAAATATCCTTTAATTAACATTTCCTTAGATTGGGTTAATGGTATGCCCCTCGATTGAAGATAAAATAATTGACTTTCATCTAATGGTTCTACTGATGCAGCATGAGCAGCCTTTACATCATTTTGATCAATTTTCAATGCAGGGATAGCAATAACTTTTCCTTTACCAATGGTCATTCCCTGAGATGTTAACCATGAATCTGCATTAACTCCAGGTTTAGCTATCACAATCATTCCCCTCAAAACAGATTCAGATTTATCCATCATTACTTGTCTAGCATGGGTTTGTCCAATAGTATCTCGCGCATTGTGATGTAATTCAGACTTAACGTCATATCTTTGACTATTATTACCAAAGGAAATGAATAAATCATATCCTTCTGATCCTTGACCATATAAATCCACATTACTGTTATATCTAGTAATATCTCCACCTTGTTGTTGTATTGCACTCTTGTATTTACCATAACGATTTAATTTTGCAAATTTTGCGGATATATGAACTGTTTTTTTACTCCAATTTTGTATCTGCATCACTTTTAGACTAGCATTTTCGCCAACAAAAATGCTTTGAATTCCAGAATACAATTGTTCAGATTCATTTGGTTCAAAATTTTCAAAAAGTTCAATCAAGTTTATTTGAGAACCTTCTGATAAATAAATAATAAATTCAGAGTAATGAGCAATTTCTTTTGATTTCAACATAGATAATTTTACCAATGGTTCATCAATTATTACGTTTTTTGGCATATAGAGAAGAATTATTGATTTTGCAAATGCTCGAGATAAAGAACCTAATTTATCAAAATTCTCTGAAAATGATACTTCATCTATAATTTGTTTTGCCATAGTTTCATCCAATTTTATAAAATCATTAATATCACCAAAAAATACTCCCTTTTCAATTAATTCGGGAGATAACATAGATTTTAATCCATTTTCAGTCTCAATTAAGCTTGGTTTTAAATCAGAAAGATCTTTCTCGTATATTTCATCCCCATCCGTAGATAGCATTAAATTTTTTGGGTTAAATTTTCTAAAATCAGTATATTTGTGAAATAAATTATCTTTATCATAATTTAAACTTTTAAATTCATCAAACGCCTGCATTCTTCTATTCTTAATCCAACTAACTTCATTTTTATTATCCGATAATGTTGTAATTTTTTCCTTGGTCGTATATTCCGTCTCAAAAAGTTTTAGTGTACTCATACCAATATACCTAATCTATATTAATCATTATTTTGTTTCCTTTTTAAAATAAGGATAAGTCTAATAGTCTTCTTTTTATTTTTTCTACAATAATTGAGATATATAACCATTATATTGATGGTCGAATGTTCAATAGTGTATTGTAATTCTTATAAAAATAAAAAGAAACCATAAATACTATATCTCCTTTGAAAATTATCATATTGTGTAACTTAATTTTTCACACTTTGTTATTTAGGATAAGTTGAATTGTAAACTTATTTATTAACCCTAAAACTATATCATAATTAGGAATAAATATAGTTCCTATGATTGATTATGGGACAAAAATCCAATATAGAAATAGAATATAGTGCAGGTTGGTCTGATCCTGAAAATTATACAAAAGCAACCAATTATGGTCTTTCAGAAGATATTGTAAAAGAAATATCTAAGATAAAAAATGAGCCAAAATGGATGACTGAATTCAGATTACGCTCATTACAATTATTCAATGAAATGCCAACACCAAAATGGGCAGATCCCATTATCAATTCCATTGATTTCCAAAAGATTAGATATTATGTAACATACTCTGATAAAGCAGAGAAATCATGGGACGATGTACCAGACAATATAAAAAATACATTCGATCGATTGGGAATACCAGAGGCAGAAAGGAAATTTTTGGCAGGTGTAGGAGCACAATATGATTCTGAGACCGTTTATCACAAATTAAGAGAAGATCTAGAAGCACAAGGAATAATATTTCTTGATACAGATACTGGTCTCAAAGAATATGAAGATGTTTTTAGAAAGTATTTCGGAACCGTTATACCACCTGAAGACAATAAATTCTCAGCATTGAATTCTGCGGTATGGTCAGGAGGATCATTTATTATAATCCCCAAAGGTATTAAAGTAGATATACCGTTACAAGCATATTTTAGAATTAATACGAAAAACGTAGGTCAATTCGAAAGAACACTCATAATTGCAGAACCAGGGTCGGATATACAATACATTGAAGGATGTACTGCACCAACTTACACAACAGATTCTTTACACTCAGCAGTAGTAGAATTAATTGCAATGGAAGGTTCAAGATTAAGATATACCACCATTCAAAATTGGTCTAATAATGTGTATAATTTAGTTACTAAAAGAGCTCATGCACATAAAAATGCACGTGTTGAATGGGTTGATGGTAATATTGGATCAAAACTGACTATGAAATATCCAGCAGTATATTTAATGGGAGAAGGTGCACGAGGAGAAGTTCTCACTATTGCCTATGCTGGAAATGGACAACACCAAGATTCTGGCGCAAAAATGATACACCTTGCCCCACGTACCCATTCAAAAATTACTGCAAAAAGTATTTCTAAAGGTACTGGTAAAACTACATACAGAGGTTTAGTTCAGGTAGCCCCAAATGCTAAAAATGTTGTGTCAAATGTAATTTGTGACGCATTGTTAATAGATGATGAATCTAAAAACGATACATTCCCTTATAGTGAAATCCAACGAGATGATGCAACAATCACTCATGAAGCAACAGTTGGTAAAATTAATCAAGAAACCTTGTTTTACTTGATGTCTCGAGGAATACCAGAAAATGAAGCATTAGCATTAGTTGTTATGGGATTTTTTGATCCATTCACAAAAGAATTACCTATGGAATATGCTGTAGAGCTAAACAGACTTATAGAAATGGAAATGGAAGGCGCAATAGGCTAATTTCATTAATAATATCAAAATAAAAAGTGAATATATTTAACTAAATTATCAATAAGTCAATTTAAATTATCAAAAAATCATCACATCTTTAAAATCAACAAAATAATGGATCCACTGAGATTCGAACTCAGGACCTCATCCGTGTGAAGGATGCGTCATTCGGTCAAAATTACCACAATAATTTTGATAACCGGGCTAGACCATGGATCCAATAATTACTTCAGATCTACTGAATAAATAGACTTATCGATTAATCATCTAATAAGGTGTAATATTTTTTTTTCAAGTTAGTGATAAATTTTAGATATAATGGATTCTACCGTTTTAAATTTAAGATAAATAATTTTTCATAATCATTTGTTAAACTTTGACATTATAAAATCGCTAATTTTAGGTCCGTACCATGGTAACATGAAAAATGCAACCGCACCAATTATAATTACAGGAAACATACCAAAAGGAGCAGTTATACTGGCTAATGGGGTGATACTGACACGTAGCAATTGGAGAAATGAAACTTCATTTCCAACCCAATCAATTAATGTTAACGTGGTATTAAATTCTTTAACGGTTTCACTACCTAATCTGTAATTATATGTAAAGTTAGTTTGTCCCAAAACATTCTCAGTAATATTATTTCCTAAATCAAGGAAAGCATATCTAACACCAGCAACAGAGTCATTCATCTCAAACTCAAATAGAACCATCCCATTATCATTTGATACTACCTTTCTATCACCATATTGCTCGTCAAAGTTGGAGATAACATATGATCCGGTAGGATTACTTTCATCATAAACTAATACGTAAGTTTGATTTACAGACTCACCTCTGTTTGTTGTGATAGTAATAGTAGCATTGAATTCTCCTTCATCAGCATAAGTATAGGTATGAGCTAATGAGATATTATTATCAATTGGAATGGTTAAATCAATCAGGGAAGTACCATCACCGGGATTTAATTCAATTGATGAAAATGATCCTTTTGCAACATAAGCAGTAAAATTAAAGACAAATGACGCATTTGCGGAATATATTTTATAATCACTAAAAATTCGAGTTGAGTTAGTCGATTCTACTTCCAACTCAAGTTGTGGTATACCATCCTCTATAATTATGATTTGATAATCAATTCTATTTATAGTTCTAGTAATATTAATGCTAGTGTCATTAACAACAGCATAACTATATAATTCAACATTTGCACCACTGGGAAAACTTTCCAAAGTATATTCTCTTCCTATATCATCAACACCAGTACTAGTTTGATTGAAATTTCTTAAAGCAGTAGAATATTCAGTTGTTTTCTTAAAGTAAATACCGAATTCATCATCTGGATTACTATTGTAATATGACATCGTAGCATTTAATATTTCATCACCAAAGTATAAATCATCCAACATATCTGTTGTCCAATAATTAGCAGTAGTAAGTAAGTTATATGGCCGGGAATTAGATTGTATTTCAGAAGCACCTTGTGAACTGACTGCATAGAATGGAACGTAATCAACAGACATATTCAGTACAAATGTAAAAGTAACTAATGTTGCATTTGGAAGAATTACATCAGGCATATATGGTACTTGAAAATCATATTGACTATAGTAGGTCGTAGAAAGTGATCGCTCTAAGAATTTCTGGTTGCCAGTAGTAAGAGAAAGTTCAGTATTGGAAGAATGAGTATTGTTGAATACAGAACCATTGACAATAGGTAAATCAGCATATAATTTAACCTTAGTAGTTGTATCATAACTAGTACCATTTCTTAAAACAATAGCATAATTTATCGTAACATTTTCAAATGCATTAACAGTGTAGATACCTCCATCTCCTTTTGTGAAATTCCTTTCCCTTGTTTCAATTGCTCCAGCATTTGTTGCATTTAATAAAAATGGACGATAATCTTCGACAAAATCTACATCATC
>JAOUKW010000162.1 GCA_029882335.1 Candidatus Heimdallarchaeota archaeon
TGTCCAATATGCCAGTAATGCACCTAGATCAGATAGTGGGTCTCCAAGTGTACACATATCCCAATCAAATACTGCAACTATACTTCCTGGATCCTTACTATCAATCATTACATTATCTAGTTTGTAATCATTATGAATTATAGAGTAATTTGGATTATTTGGATAATTGGATTTTAACCAGAGATATAATTCATCCATTAATTTTAAATCCTCATGTTTTGCAGCATTCCATCGTTTGTACCAACCCTCCACTTGTCTTTCAATAAAACCTTCTGGCTTACCCAGTTGCTCTAAGTTTAATTTCTTGTAATCCACTTGATGTAATTCTGCAAGTCTATCAATCAATGAAGTCGATATCAATCTACCTGCATTTGGTATATCTGTAAAATTTTCAGGAAATTTATTTCTGACAACAATTCCTTTTCTTCGATCCATAATAAAAAATGGAGACCCAATTACAGCCCCATCATCAAATAAATGAGCTCGGGGTGCATAAGGAAAATCCTGATGTAACACGGATAAAACTCTATATTCTCGGGTCATATCATGAGCTCCTTTTGCCACAGGTCCCAAGGGAGGCCTACGAAGCACATATTCTGCATCTCCAAAGTCTAATAAATAAGTGAGATTGGCTGCACCACCTCCAAATTGCTTTACTTTCATAGGATTTTTACTATTGGGTAATTTATCTTTTAAAAATTCAGCTAACTTTTCCTCATTAAACTTTTCATCCTCTCGAACTTCGATGATATCTGATTGAAGATGTTTTGATGGAATCATATATTTTTTGTATTTTTACCTGAGTAATGAATATTGTCATTATTGAGGAGATTATCATATAGTAATGTTAGATCGATTAATATATATCTACAATCATGAAATTTCTAATTATCATTGTATTTGGACAGTATTCTTCTTGATACTGCCCTTTTATGTACTTCATCAGGTCCATCATATATCCTAGATGGTCTTTCATGTCTATACCAGTAAGACAATGGAGTGTAATCAGTTACACCTAAAGCACCATGTACTTGGATTGCTCTATCCAGTACTTTAAGAAGAATATTAGCCACAAAAAATTTAATAATTGAAATATCATCTCTGGCCTTGTACTGACCATGTGTATCTATTTTATTTGCAGTATCCAAGACCATCAATCTCGCAGCATTTATATCTGCCCTGCATTCTGCTATCCAATTCATAACAGTTTGTTGTGATGCTAAATTTGCTTCAGGTGTAATCCGTCTACTGACTGCTCTTTTACACATGAGATCAAATGCCCTTTCACAAATCCCAATCCATCTCATACAGTGATGAATTCGACCAGGACCCAATCTATGTTGTGCCAATGCAAATCCCTCTCCTTCAGCACCTAGTAGATTGGTTATCGGGATTTGACAATCATTATATTTCACTTCGGCATGACTCATCCAACCCTCACCTTCCTCACCCATAACTGGAATATTTTTTATAAATTCAAATCCAGGATTATCCATGTCAACTATGAGCATACTGGCTTTTTTGTGTTTCTCTCCATTGGGATTAGTTACAGCCATCACAATATTAAATGTTGCTCCATCAGCAGATGAAGTAAACCACTTATGACCGTTGATAATATAGTTATCTCTATCTCTTTGTGCAGTGGTTTCAATCCATGTAGGATTCGACCCGGGCCTATCTGGTTCTACCATAGAAAAACATGAACGAATTTCACCATTTACTAATCGTCTTAGATATTTCTCTTTTTGATCTTTTGTTCCAAACTCTAGCATGAGTTCCATATTACCAATATCTGGTGCTTGGGAATTAAAAATATAATGTCCAATTGGAGTAGTCCCCAGTATTTCACTAATTCGAGCAAACTCAAGAAAAGATAATCCCATACCACCATATTCTTTTGGCATGGCAGGAGCCCACCAACCCTTTTTCTTCACCATATTTCTCAATTCTTCGAGAATTGGTAGAGCACTGTTGAATCCTTTTTCAATTACTTCTTTCTCTTTCGGATATACTTCCTGAACTAAGAAGAGCTTAATATTAGTTAAAAGTTGGTCCAATTCTTCAGATACTTGAAAAGACATAATATCACCCTTTTAATTTTCTTGGATTACCAACTAATTGACCTCCATCAACAGTAAGTATTGCACCGGTAGTAAATGAAGAATATGAAGAAGCTAAATAGAGAACTGAACTAACAATCTCATCTGGTTCTGCCATTCTTTTCTGAGGTATATCCGCAATTATCTGATTATAATAGTCTTCTTCAGTCCACAACACCGTGGTAAACTTAGTTTTGACAAATCCAGGACAAACTGCATTTACTTGAATATTCTTTTCTGCTAATTCACCTGCAAGAGTCTTGGTCATCATCACCACTCCAGCCTTAGAAATACAATATACACCCATCAGCGGTTGAGGTTCCAATCCAGCAACAGACGCAATATTAATGATTTTTCCACCACCACGTTCCTTCATACTAGGATAACATGCTTTTATCATAGAAAAATAACCGAATAAATTTACATCTATTGTTTTCTGCCAATGTGATTTTTCTGATGTAAGTAAAGGTCCAAAATGGGGATTTGTACCTGCGTTATTCACCAATATATCCACACCTCCGTACTGTTTTTTAACTTCATCTATTAATTGATTAACAGCTATTTCATCACCGGTATGAGTTGCAATCGCTAGTGCTTTTCCTCCTGCTTGCGTAATTTCATCAGCCACACTATCTAGACTTTCTTGTTTTCTTGATACCAAAATAACCGTTGCTCCTTTAGCTGCAAATGCTTTGGCGATTGCTTTGCCAATTCCTCTTGATGCCCCTGTGATTACTGCGACTTTATCTGAAAAATTAAAATAATCCATATCTAAGTAAATTATAAAATAGTAAAGAATATTGTTATAATAGTAAATATCTTTGTGAGATTAAGTATTATTTATTTTTATTGTTTAAATTTCTAGTTAGATCATATTATTACAATGTATCAACTACTTGACCATCTTTTATGAAGATTTCTTGAGTCGCATATTCAGCGACTTGTTCGTCATGAGTCACCAATACTATGGTTATTCCAGTCTCTTGATGGTATTTTTTAAGGAGTTCCATTATTACTTTACCAGTCTTTGAATCTAAATCACCTGTTGGTTCATCAGCAAATATAACTCTAGGTTTACTTGCCAATGCTCTTGCAATACCTAATCTCTGCATTTGACCACCAGATAGATAGGCTGGTTTATGTTCAGCGTATTCCCCAATACCCACTTCATTCAATAATGACATAATATCATTAATCAAATTCTTTGACAATCCAGCCATATCTATAGGTAGTTTCACATTTTCAAAAGATGTAAGATGAGGTATAAGTGCATAGTTCTGAAAAATAAATGAGAAATTCTTCCTCCTAAGTTTCGTTTTCTTAAAGTCTGATAAGTTCATTAAATTTTTTCCATTAAAAAATACAGCACCTCGTCCAGCAACATCTAATCCTGCAAGCAGATTGAGTAAAGTAGTTTTACCAGATCCAGAAGGTCCCCGAATAACGACGAATTCACCTTCATTTATGGTGATACCAACACCTCTTAATGCATATATTGTTGATTCCCCTCGTTTATACATTTTAAATAGTTTGGATGTTTCGAAGAGAGTATCATGTTTAGGTGAAATTATCTCATTTTCAACTTTTTCAAAAGCAACTCCTTCAGGTATTGAGGTAAATGAAGGTAAATCTTCAAATCTATGAACCCATTGTCGGATGGCTTGAGTGGTACTTTTTATGTCTATGAAATTACGAAGTATTAATTCATAATTCTCTATTGTTCCAGTTGAATCATCACTAATTAACAATCGCAATTTAGGTTTTACTTCTTTAATTAATTCACCCAATTGTTGAATTTGAGAATTTAATTCAACACCTAATGCATTAAAATCAATATCCAACCAGTTATTTAACTCCATTGAATTCATCGTTTTTAACTCCTCGGTAGTAGCAATTGCTAATTCATCAACTCGATGAATTTGTCTCTGTAATAATTTAAGAGATTCTTGCATTCCTGAGATAGATCCTATGAAATTTCTAAGTAATATTTCCAAATCCTTTGAAAACAGTGAATTCTCTGGCAAATCACTCAAAATGTTCTTCAATTGTTCAAATAAAATGATATTTTCCAGTAGTAATTCTTTACTAAAGGGTAGAAAATATTTACTTAGATTAAGAAGCAAGAGTTCATCTATCATCGAATTGGTTTCCCCTTCAGACACTATTTCTATGACCCTATCAGATAACACGATTCTATCCGGTTGAGTTTGAAAATGCCAAATCAGGACAGAAGCTTGAGCAACAATTTCTTCAATCTTATCCTCAACTAAATCCATCTTCGTATGTCTAACTAATGAAAATACTTCTTTTAATTCTTTTAGATTAATATTTTCAAATCCATCATTATATATCTTAGAATCTCCATTATATTGAACCTGCTTTCGGTAAATATCATTTATTATTTTTGCATATGTACCTAATGCTCTAGATGTTTGATTCTGAAGTGTTTCAATAACTTCATTCGTTAATTCTTTATCAAATTTAACCATAGATACTTGGAAAGTATTGATTCTATTATGTCGAATATCTTTGGAATTAAGATTACTCTTGAATGATTTCTTCAATTGTTTGTTTAACTTATGAATATGATCATCATGATTGTAATCCACCATGGTAGCTGCAGTAAAACTCGATTTTGGTAGTTTTTTTCCATTAAACAGAGCCATATTTAATTTTCCTCCGTATTAAAATACTGATCATTTAAGATCTTTCCATCATCAATTCGAATAATTCGATCACATTGATTGGCAATATCCTGACTGTGGGTTACAATAATGATAGACATCCCTTGATTTTCTTGTTGCATTCTCCTGAATAATTGCATAATATCATTACTCGAAGCAGTATCCAAATCACCTGTAGGTTCATCTGCAAGAATAATCTTAGGATCAGTAATTAACGCACGTGAGATGGCGACTTTTTGTTGTTCTCCTCCAGATAATTTACCTGGTAGATCGTTAAATCTATCACCTAGTCCTACTTCTTGGAGCATCATTTTTGCACGATTTAATGCCAAAGATGGTTCAATCCTTTGCATGATCAAGGGGAGTGATACATTTTCTAAAGCAGTTTGATCTTCAAATAAATTGAATAATTGGAAAATATATCCGATATTATCCCTTCTAAATTTGGTAATTTCATTATCAGAGAAATCACCAAGGAGAGACCCATTTATTTGAATATTTCCAGTTGTATATTTATCTAGACCTCCAATTAAATTAAGGAGAGTTGTCTTTCCACAACCAGATGGACCCATTATAGCAACCATCTGACCTGCTTTAATTTCCATATCTATTCCCTTTAATACATATACTTCATTGTGTTTTCCCTCATTATATTTCATATGAAGGTTTGACACCTGTAGAGTTGATTCTTCATTTTTTGATATAGTCATTATTTTAACCTCTTGTTTTTCCATATTCTTCCCTCCTAAATTAACCAGTATACCTCAATGCCTGACTCGGAGGAATTCTAGCAGCATTTCTACCGGGTAACACTGCAGAAATAACAGTAATACCGAATACAATTAATATATAGATCAAGAATTTATCGATCGGATAGACAACTGGAACTCTCCAAATTAGGGCAAATACACTATCAGACATTAGAATTCCAGTAATAATACCTGCAATTAAGCCTATTACTGACACAACACTTAATTCAAGTGCTACACTAACCATTACTTCCCTACGACTAAATCCGATAGACCTCATCATTCCGATCTCTCTCTTTCTTTCAGAAACACTTCTAGCAGCAATTATAATCATACCCATTGCACCTAGGATAAGGCCAATCTCTGCATATGTTCCGAGAAAGTCCCAAAATGCAGCTTCTCTTTCCCAAAATGCTTTGAATTCCTCACTGGTAACTCGAGTATTTGCTCCGATTAATACACCCAATTCAGAGGATAGTGAATTTACATCATCTAAATTATTCAAATTAGCTTCAATATTTTTTGCTAACTCAATATTTTTTTGACTACCATATTCATAATTAGTTCTTAACAGAAATAGATTTGGTCCTTCGATATTATCAAATGCAGGAAGCATATCTGCGATACCTTCTGTAACCAATAAACTATAGCCAAAAAGATCAACATCACCCATGAGAGTCAATGCTCGGGCAACTCGAAGTACCGGTAATATTGGTTGATTTTCATCATTTGTCTGTAAATAGAGAGGTTGATTGAAATTAGTCCAAGAACCACCAATTACAGCAGTTTGTTCCTCTATTCTATAGTCTGTAACCATTTCCTTGTCATCAATTGTTTCAGTATAGTTGTATTGGAAATTAATCTTTCTTTCTGCAAAAAAGTCATTAAAAATAGTTTTACTCAAATTATTATGTTGTTCTTCACCATAAGTAAGTTCATAATTATAACCTTGATCCTCACTTGTCCATTCCATATGCATTAAATACGATTCATCATCCCAATTTCCATTGGGATTAATAATTGTCTCTGGAACTTCCACAACTCTACGAAATGTTAAGTGTTTATTCATATCAAAATGAGTATTATTGGGGTCCGGATTATCAAGAAACATAGGTAATAATACAGACCTAAATGCAAATACCTGTTTTACCCCATTCATTTCCTGTAATGCAGAAGTGATTTGAGTAGAAGGTACATCTGAATTAACAACAATGTTTATTCCCTTGGTTGTTACTGCATAGGAATCAATCAAATTGCTTCTTTGAGTAGCTGATGAAGTAGCCATGAAAGTGTTTAAAGCTAATATAACACTGAATATCATAAATACAAGTGATAATCTGGATTTCTTACCAATAATTGATTTTGTAGAAACTTGAGATACTCCTCTAATTCCAGCAACATTAAATAATGCTTTATTAATTGTATTCAGAATAAATTCAAAATTATTTATAACAATAATTGCTGATCCAACAATAAGAAATGACATAACGATGGTTAAATAATTATTTCCACTACCGTTTTTAACCCAGTCAAGAGAGACATATAATGAAAATAATGCAACAGAATAAACAGAAACACCTGAAATATTTATGGCTAATTTCCGATTAATAATTTGAGTTAAAATTAATCCCATACCAAATATTGTCAAACCAAATCCCATTATTATATCTGTTTGATTTTCAAAAGTTTCCCAAGTTTCTTTTACCCAAAACTCTCCAACATTCATTGAAGCTTGTAAACCAACATACATTAACAGAAATCCTAAAAATACAGTCTTTTTACCTTTTTTATGAACTTTTTCCTCTTTTATACCTCTTAATTCATTAGTAATGGATTTACCTGCAGCATGATATGCGGGTACAACAGTTGTTAATACTGATAGCATGACACCAGCAGTAAATGCAAGCGATAGAGTTTGAGCTGAAATAGGGACAATAATGGTTTTCTTAAATCCAAATAAATTTCCAATATAATCTTGAGTCCAAATTCCAAATAAATTTCCTGTAAATAACCCAATAAATGCACCAACTATACCAACGAATACAGATTCAATCATAAATATTCGGAATATTTGACCCTTTGATGACCCCATTGCTCTTAAAACAGCAGTTTGGTATCTTCTATCTTCAAGACTCATTGATTGAACATTTACAATCAACAATAGAGCAACAGCATTTAAGATGTAAGAGAATAAATTGAGTACAGAAGAAATACCCTCCAAATCACGGGCAACTTCTTCTACTGCTGAAACAATCTCAGAACTGACATATGCGTACGGATAATGTTGTTTTACAATATCTCTAGTGGCATTAATCCCAGCATTAATAATTTCCATACCTGGAAAAACTTTATCATCCACATTAAAATTTTCAATAGACCTATCCACCTTTGAATCGAGAAATTTTATTACTACGGTAGTTATAGAATGTTGGTATTCAGGTAGTTGTTGAGATTGCACATAATTAAGAGATACATAGGCAACTGGTGAATTTATATAAACACCTTCCATACCTCTACCTTTTTCATCATCAAAAATCCCAACCACTCTGAAACGCAAAGGTATTGTACCACCCAGTGCATCAGGCATAGAAGTTTCTACATAATCATCTATATTGATATTTAATAATTCAGCCATAGAATCTGAAACCATAATAGCATTACCAATGAGCAAAGAGGCTTCATCAATAACATTATTATTGGTATCATAAAATGACCCGTAACCCTTAACAGATGGATCAATGGCATTAGTTAAAATGCTGGATTCAATTTGTCCAGAGCTATAATACGAAAGAGACATTCGAATTCTTCCACTAACAACCTCAACATCATCAAGTCTTGAATCATCAGAATTTGCAATATAATCTACTATTGTATCATTCATATAGATATTTACTCTATCATTTACAGTAATATCAGCAGTACCACTGAAATTTAACCGATCTGCGGTATAGACATTGAGCACACCTTCTGCACCGACATATGAGCCAATCAACAGGGTTACTCCAAGGGCTATTGCTAATACAGATCCAATATTTTTTTGTTTACGTCTAGAAATAGAATTCAAGGCGTACTTCATTGAAAATAAGTATTTTATTTGTTATCACCATTCAAATTATTGAATAAGTAAATATGGTAACAATAGTATTTAAATGAAATAGTTGTTACCCCACACAATGTAACAATAATATTTTTTTTGTTACACCTTACAGGGTA
>JAOUKW010000163.1 GCA_029882335.1 Candidatus Heimdallarchaeota archaeon
AATTTTTCCAACTAAATCTGCTCCAACGTCTGCACTTTTTGTAAATATCCCTCCACCTAATTGAGCAAATAAAGCTGCAAATGAAGCACCAAAACCAAATGCAATTATTGAACTAGGTTCTGGTACTGACTTATTCCAAGAGTAGAGGAAAAATATTAGTGAAATTCCTATAATTGATAATGCCACTACTACTAAACCAAGAACCAAACCACCTTTATATGCAGTTTCAAGAGCATGTGATCTACCGGTTTTTGCGGCTTGTGTTGTTCTTGAATTAGTATGAGCTGCCATTAACATGGATATTGCTCCTGCTACTAATGAGGCAGCAGTTCCAACTGCAAAAGCAAATGCACTCAATGGCCAGCCATTATTACCTTTAAAATCTAAAGCAAAATAGATAATGAATGTCAGTACTATTCCTATTTTTGCTATAGTAGTATATTGTCTTTTAATAAATGCTTTAGATCCTTCCATAATTGCATCTGATACTTCTTGCATCTTATCAGTACCTCTATCTAATGCCATAACCCTTTGATAGGTTATATATGCATAAAAAAGGGCTAATGCACCAAAGAAAGGAGCTAATAAAAGTACACCAAAACTAAATGTCATATTCTATTCTCCAGTCGTTCAATCATTAAATTAAACGTTCTATGTCATCACTATTTGGATATAATTTAATGTTTAAGGAAGATTCCTATTTTAAAATATAGTATTATTTTTTATATATCTCTAAATTATTCTGTCTTTCTATATTGTGATTTGGGAATTCATAATCATTAAATTTTTCACTCATTAAATTCCAAGCATCATCAATTGATGCAACTAGATATGCTGGAATTGGCATATTCATTCCCAATAAGAATGATATAAATGTTCTAAGGAAAATATTTCTATTTAAAATAAAAACAAGTGCTGCTAATTTATTTCTTCTTTCAAGTAAATTTGATCGTATAAATCTTCTATAATTTACATCACCCTTGTACTTTAATTCACTCATATCTACAAAAAGAAAGAAATGTGTTATATCTTTGGTCAAATTATCTAGTTGATGAAATATTTCCTTTGCTAACTCAATTATTCGATTTGGAGCAACAATCATTAAAAAAACCTTATCTTTTAATTTAATAATTCTTTTTTTTGCCTCTTCAAGGTAATCTAAAGAGTCTTCTTCCATTAGTATTCTAATTCACAGTTAAAATTAAATATTTTGGTTAGCTAAAGTTTCTGTTTTTGTTTATTTCTGTAGGCAAGTTGTTGATTTTTATTTCGTAACATGAATGGTTTTTTCTCAAAAAATTTTTGAAGCATAATTCCGGGAATTCTCCATGTATCACGTAATAATGAAAACTTCGAATTATTATTTTCTAGATTATAGATACTCTCTATATGGATTGTTCCAAAACTATATCCTTGCAGATAGCTTTCAATTATCATCTCTGTTTCAGCTTCAAATCCTGTTGTTGAATAGCGTAAGGTTTCGAGACATTGTCGTCGGTATGCACGAAATCCATTTTGTGGATCATGAATTACTAGTTTATTATATAGTATCCAAATACCAAAGCGAGAGAGTAAATTAGATAATTTTCTGCTAAATGGCATGTTCTGCTTCCACCTACCATCTCCGAAACGAGACCCAAGTATCACATCACATTTTGGATGTAATCTAAAGTATTCAATAAATTTGAAAATATCCTCCAGTTTATGTTGACCATCAGAATCCATGAAAATTGCAATATCATAGTCCTTACTCAAGAAGTGCGTGATACCTGTTTGAATGGCAGCACCTTTTCCTTTATTTTGTCGATGACTAATTGAATCGATCCTATGTTTTATGATAAACTCTTTGGTTTTATCGGTACTTCCATCATCTACAATTATAACATCATAAGGTAAATCTTTTAACAAAATCAGTAATTTCTCTATATTTGATTCTTCATTATACGCTGGACATATAATCAGAATGTTTTCATCCATGAGAAACGTATTTCTTTTATTTATGTTATTATTAAATTATTGGAAGATAAACATAAATAATTCTATAAGTAATTCTATAGAGAAACAAATCTACACTTAAACATAGTAGTTGAAATTCAAAATCTAATCATTTACTTCCTTTTTCTTCATATGGCGGTTAATTATTTCCTTTCTTGTTTTGAAAATATGGTGGTAGTATAGCTGAGATTGCTGTTAAGCCAACAATAATAATATGTAAAATAATACTCTTAACATCTGATATAGAATTATAATAATGAAAATTATACCAAAACTTATTGAAAATGAAATGCTCATGGATTGGTGATCATCAACACCATCCGCATAGTACAAAGTACTCATAAATAAAATTATCCAGCTAAAAATCCCACATAACATGAAGATCACATTCCACTTATACCAAGGGAACAATAGGATGGAACTCACTAGTGTAATTGATGTAATAAGTTGTAAATAAATAGGATACTTTTCCATTAAATACTTTATTTTAAGTTGTATCAGAGATAGAATGAGAAGTATACTAAAGAATAAAACTGAAGTTGCTGTTTTTGAGTTTACTCCAAGAGCAGAAGTTAACACACCCGGATTTGCAAAATAAATTAAATAGACCAGCAAATTAAGAAATGTACCAAAAATACTCAAATTTCTAGCGAATATGGTTTTAACATCTATTATTTGGTGTTTTGGGGAATCTGATATTACCTGTAAATGATCTTTGTTGGCAACAATAAAGAAATAAAAACAAATGGTGATAATAATCACTACAAAATAAACAAATGGATAACTATGGATTTGTGGATCTACCCCTCTATTAAGTGATCGTATTAATAAATCCAATGCCAGCATCCACATTGGGACATAGAATATTGATGACCTTGGTGTTTTATCTAAGTGTTCCAAATAAATCCACCTAATCATTCCATAAACAAGGATAAGCCCAATTGATACAAACAGAATTTGTACTTGAATTATTGGAATAATTACTGATAACATCCACAAAACAAATAGATAGGGAAATAATTTAAGCCAAATCATTTTATATGTTCTAGGAACAAATAAAAATAAAACTGGAAGCATTGCTAAAATTAGAATAATTGTATTGTTGGAAATAATATTGATTAACAAACTTACTGCAATATAGATGAATCCTCGAATAAATGAGATGAATAAATATAGTACTACTCCAAAGTAGAAGGCTCTAAACTGTGAAAAATCATCGAAACGAAAATACATCTTTATGTCATCAATTAACTTACTCATACTTTCATCATAGAATTAAGTGAAATATAAATCGTATTAATATTGTCTAGAGATATTCAAGATTTATAGCAATGATAACTACTTAGTGAATTCTAGCTAATTTATTTTAAATTAAAATCTTTGAGTAATAGTTTCAATTTATCTGTAGACTCTGATGTATGAATTGCAAATAAACCTGTAGCAGAATTATTATTGTCGATTCCATATATATATTCAATATTAATTTTGTTTGTTGATATTATATCAGTTATCTTAGATAATTCACCAGGATTATTATCCAATTCAATCACTATTACTTCAACTAAATGACTGGTATAATTAATTTTTTCTAATATTTCTTTTGCGTTTTCTGGATCGTCCAATATTAATCGTATTTCAGATAAATTTCCTCTTTCAGTACTTATTCCTTTGATATTAATCTGATGATGTGCTAATTCTCTAAGGATCGACGCCATACTTCCAACTTTATTATCTGCTAATACTGTCAGTTGTTTCATGCTGAAATCTACATCTTTTTGGTAATTATTAACCCTTAAGATGTAGGAAATTTGAATTTATAATAATTATGATTTTCAATGATAAATAATTATAGGTTTGATTAAGATTTCTACCTTTCAAATTAAAGTGCAGTAGCATACTTACTAATTTGTTCCTTCATTCCTACTCTTATTTGAATAATATCTGATGCTTCAACAAAAGGAAAACATCTGAAGATAATTTTAGCTGCATCTTTGAAATTTGTCACTTTAAAGATCTCATGCTCTATTTCATACGCATAAATTTGAGTAAATTCTCTTACAAAATGATCCAAAGCATGACTCAACATATGAGTGGATTTGTCTGCAATAATAAAACCGACTATATTATCAACTCTCCGTACTGTTAAAGCCCTATCCGCCATAACTGCATATTTGAGTGATGTATTTGATCCCAGTGCTTCAACCATAAAAGATGTGATCGCACTTACGCCACCTGCAAGAAGTTCATCTGATGTAGCTTCTTCAAAATAATTGATATCTGCGCTATATAGATGTAAACCATTTTTAGATGCAATTATTAATCTGTAAATATTATGAGGAACAGAAAAAACGTAATATGGATATTTGATATAGACAAAAGCCATAATAAGAAAAGAAATACCAAATGTAATCGCTCCATATATATCCTTTAAGCCAAAAAATGACTCAATAATCTCATAAATTAGAATGATATTTATCATTAACAATGATAGGAAGAGTAAGAATGCAGCCAGTCTATTTTGATCATTTCTTGACATTCTGAAGGATTTCCAAAAAACAAAACAAACAAATGACATAGCGATTAATTGATATATATCAAATAAAGTGTTAAAGGGTTGTTGTGGTGCTGTTTTATCAGAGAATACTAAGCCGTCTACTAACCAAATCTCATAAAACATCAAGGATATATAACTACCCCAAAATGCAATTACAACACCAAATCTAATTGGATGCGGTTGTTTTGATTGTAACGATTCTGAAAATAAAAATATTAAGAGTACCGCAAATCCATAAGGGATATTATGAAGTTCATTATACTTGAAGTATGGATATTCCTCTGGAGTAAGAAGTTGTGTTTTAATGAAATATATAATTAGCTCAATAATTCCTTGAACTATAAGGAGAGCAAATATCCAAATAAACCAATTTAGAGGTTGAATATTAATTCTTCTTTTCCTATACATAAAAGCTATTAGAATAATACAAACTATGATAATCTGTACAACTTTAACCATAACTTCAGTCAGGGATTCTGCCAATACAAAACACGCTCTAATTGATTATTTTTTCATAAATCAAAAACCTACCCTCTAGTATCTATGTACTATGACATATTTTAATTAACATTTGAATAATTATTATGACAATAGATTTGGAATGATGATTTTTCTATCCATATGAGATTTTCAATTAGAACACGTTATATTTGCTTTAAATATTTTGAGTCTTTTTCTTTGTTGAAGTATAGTTCTAAAGTATATCTTGTAAAAATTAAATGCAAGAGTTAAGTAATTGGATCTTTTGATATATTTGATATTTATTACCAAATTTGTGTTTCAGAAATCTTTAATACTACCTTTAAACTACAATCTTTCTTCTTTCCTTTAAGTTCAAGGTTTTGTTGGGTAATTTTCAAGGGTACTTTAATTTCCTCATCTATGAACTTGTCATCTCTTCCAATATCATCTTCCCATACTTCAAAATCTAATTTTATCTCCTTAACATCGTCATCATCTGCAATAACAGTCCAAAATACTGGATTGGGTTCAGGATCAAATAATTGATCTTGTTTTAATTTAATTACTCCTTTATCAGGATAACGTTTTCCATTGCATTTGAAATAAAATTCACCTGCTCCAATAACATCTCCCTTATCTGCGGAGATAAAACTATCTAAATACACAACAGCAAAATACCTTGTCATTTACATCATCATCAGCTAATTTAGCCTAATTCAAATATGTTCTCAAAATTTATAAGCTGTTATACTTGAAACTATTCTAGAAATTAGTACATACTTGAAATTATTACACATAAATTTAAATTTGTTTACTAACCTTGGCAACTTGTTCTTTGGCAGAATCCGTTAATTCTACTGGGGGTCGATCTTTTGTTACTTCTGGATCGTGAATGTCCTTATCTCCCCAGCGTTTTTTATCAGGTACTCCTTTATGTGTCATTTGTGCCCTGATCTTGGGTTCTATGTGTTTTTCCCACATATCAAACATTCTTTCAGGTCCGTAATAGAGTTGCTGACGGTTATATGCTGCGTCTTCAAATTGATCTGTATGTCTAATGGCGAACTGACGATCACAAACCTCTTCACATAATCCACAAAGCATACATCTACCTGAAAAGTAACCGGGGAATCTCTGTTCCTTACCATCAATCATTCTTGCTTCCATAATGATTGTTTTATTGGGGCATATTCGTTCACATTTTTTACATCCGGTACAACATTCCTGAGATAGTGCCAAAAGTCCTCTGTATCTTGTATTTACTGAAGGATAATGAGAATGTGTTGATGCATGTACGGGATGAAAGAGATCTGTCACTGGTACTCTAAACATCGTTCTTAAAGTGGTTCTAAATGCTGGTATGTGTAAAAATCTTGAAAATTTGCGATATACATTATTTCCCTTTTCAGGTGTAATAGAAATGCTTTCTGCTTGACTCAAAGTACTCACTCTATAATTGTAAATTACCGATGTAGTTTATAATTAATATGATAACAGGAGCTTACTATTGGTTGAAAATGTGTGAAAATTTTATTTATTTATAATTGCGAAAAACTCATTTTTTTTGCAATATTTCCTATGTAAAAATTATTAATTCAAATTATTTAGTTTTTTCTTTGCCATTTCTTCCTTTTCTTTTTTAACCTTCTCTTCCCACTGATCAAACATTCGCTTAAGAATAAATGGAATGATAATTGCATTTAGAATAACCATTAATACTACCATGGAGAAAAGTTCTTGAGTGAATATTCCATAGGATAATGCGGTAAATCCGAAGATAAGTGTGACTTCTCCTCTAGATGCAAGACTTGTTCCAATGATCTTTCCCTCATATACTGTTATGTTTGGGTCTGGTTTAGAGCCAAGCATTCCGCCTATAATTTTAGAGTATATTGCAAGTATGGTAAGAATTATACCTAGGAACAATAGTACTGGACTGAGTACCTCCTTAATATTTACCTTGAGTCCTACAGAGATAAAGAAAATTGGAGTAATCCAATGATTTAAAGAGGTAAAAGATCGTTTTACTTCTGTGACATAATCTTTGTGTCCACTCATAATTACTCCTGCAATAAATGCACCAATGATCGGTGCTACGTGCATTTCTAATGCAAGCCAAGAAAAGAAAAATAAAATTGCAATCGCAGACATAAATGGTAGATATCGATCCGATGTATTCTCAATCAGTCTAACAAAACGTGGAAAAATAAATTTATGAAAAATAAAACAGATAATAAAAAAACCAACAATTAAAAATAAGATGGAGAATATTTGTTCGTAGTTAATGGCTGATTTTTCCTCTATATAGGTGATAACAAGGGTGAGTAAAACTAAGCTGATAATATCGTCCATAATTGCTGCAGCAACTACTACTCTTGCAACTTTGGTGCTTAGTTGATTCATCTCGATGAATACTTTAATAGAAATACCCACACTAGTTGCTGTAAGAGCAGTGGAAATAAATAATGCCACATCAAGTATCTCTACTCCTTGTGGAACAAGTATTTCTTTAAAGAAATATGCAGAACCAAAGACAAAAATCATTCCTGATATGAATGGAATTATCATACCTCCAAATGCAACTATTGTTGCTGTTTTACCTACCCTTTTGATGACATCAATTTCCAGTTCGACACCGACTTCAAATAATAGGAATATAGCGGCGAGTTCCGCAAGAAAAGAGATTACATAGTAGGTCGAGTTAAGCTCATAAGTATCTACACCTAGGAATTTAGTTAAATTGGTGGGAGATTTATCTTCTAACGAAAAAATTGAAAAGATTGATGGGCCAAGTATCACTCCAAGCAGTACTTCTCCCAGTACTCGTGGTTGTTCATACTTATCCATAATGTAGTGCATGAGTTTTAGCGTGGTAACAAAGATAGAAATGATTAAAAAAACAAAATGGAACTCAGATGTTGCCACATAGATTGAAGAAATCTCCCCTTTTAGAACAAATCGTTTGAACTATAAACAAATATTCGCTTATAATTCTATAAAACTAGTTTACTGTTTCAAAATCGATTGTTTTATTTCAATACTTATTCCAAATGGTTTCTTTATGTAATTTTAGATGTGTATATACGAGCGCTATACTACAAGATCAATAACATTATTTCTTTTTATCATTGTGTTTTTTTGTATCTGATTTAAATTTTCTAGGTTTTTTTCTCCTTGTTTTGTTAGATTTTTTTGAAATTAAAACAATGGCATTTAATCCTATTATAGTTTCATCTGTAGTTTGTCTCAATCTAATCGCTTGGTATGGTCGTTCAACAGGACCAAATGGTTCTCCAAGTCTACCAATTTCTCTTCTATCTTCGGTTATAACAATTGATCTTGGAGCTCTAATATGTTTATTTGGTCTAGTAATTGCTTCTCCCTCTATGATATGGAGTATTTTGCCTAAATCTTTCTCTATTATTCTCATAGTGATTTCTTCTTTGCTGATTTAGTTTTTTTCCTAGCACTTGGAGTGCGAGTTTGTTCTTTTGCCTTCTTTTCAGTAATAGGTTCTTTTTTGTACACAATTTTCCGAGTGATCTCTGCTATTTGTTTGAGAAGTTTTTCTTTTGGAATTTTATCTTCCTTGTCAATTGGGATGAGTACTCTACCCATTTGGTTCCACCAATTTGATGGATATGCCTTATCTTTCTGAACTTGATGTTCAATGTTTAGT
>JAOUKW010000557.1 GCA_029882335.1 Candidatus Heimdallarchaeota archaeon
GCCGATAACAAATATTAAATGCATCTGCACACTCCATTCACCGATTCCTTTTATTTGGGTGTAGTATTTGATAATCTCTGCAGTTCTCATTGATTTAAGTGATAATTCTCCGTTTTGTTGCAAAAATTCGGCTACATTCCTTATATATTTAATCTTCAATCTAGAAATTCCAAGTTCAATTAACATATGATCGCTCATAGAGAGAAATGACTCAGGGGTTAATGGTAAATTCTGTTTATTGAAATAATAATTTACCTGTTGAATTATTGTTTTCGCAGTTTTCCCACTAATCACTTGACTGATTATCCAATATACAAAACTCTCAAAAGTAGATATATTCAGTGTACGTAAAATAAGATTAGGTGATAGAGATCTCCAGTTATTTAATTCGGGATTTTGTATAAAAAAATGATCAATTATTTCACTGGTAAGAATGTTTTTACCTTTTCCTTGAAGATAAAAAGGTTGATCATTTCTTATTTTCATATATTTTATAAAAAATCAATGATATATGAGTTGTTGTTTAATAATGTGACAAATATACAAATACAATAGAATTGAAATATGAAGTTAAATTTTATTAAAAATCCCTGGAAATTTTAATTCTAACATTTTATCATATACAGTTTGATTTGGGATAAAATTATATGGATTAACAAATTTATCAATTGATTCAATTATTTTTTGTGATCGATTGATTATCCAATGATGGATTTCAGATGTTCCATCATAAATCGATAATACACGAGAGTCGCGAGCAATTTTATTGACCTCAGTTTCTGAAATGAATCCTAACCCACCAAATATCTGACATGCATCATACATTAGAGAATTACATGTTTCAGAACAATAGAGTTTTGCATTACTAACAAAATATGGAGTTAAATTATGGTCAATACCAGCAGGAACAGATTGATTCACAATATTGGTTAGATTAACAGGTACTTTTGATAAATTAAGATTATCGGTTGGTAGGTTATAATTGCTTATATCTAATGCATATGCACTCAAATAAGCATAATATTCCAGTCGACTAATCTGAGATTTTATTGAGTCTAATTTTCTAGAAACATCATTAAATGACCCAATAGTTTTTCCAAATTGTTCTCTTGTTTCAGCATAATTTTTCGCTAGCTGATATACTCGTTTTGTAGCACCACTTGATTGAAATGCCACGGCAATCCTCATACCTTGTAAACGTTCTAATACTTTATTATATCCTTGACCAATTTCTCCGATCAAATTCTCTTTGGGAACCCTTACATTATCAAATAACAACTGAGCAGTAGGATTTACTCGAATACCTGATTTTTTTTCAAGTCGAAGAGTAGTAATGTTTTCATTTCCTTCTACTAAAAACACATTAGTTCCTTCTACTTTACCATTAACAAGATTATTACATAGAAATAAACCGGTATTTCCGTATCCTCCATTAGAAATGTATATTTTTGTTCCGTTAAGGATATATTCATCTCCATCTAATTCAGATGTAGATTTAATATTCTTCAAGTTTGAACCTGCTTGAGGTTCTGTAAACGCAACATATCCAATTCTAGATCCATCAGCAAATCCTTGCAATGCATTATCAAATGGTTCTTTGTAGTATTTGAGTAGGAGATTTGAAATTCCAATACCACTCATTGATGCGATTCTGAGAGAGAAATCATATTGAGATATTAAATCTATTATAGGTCCAGCAAATAGATTCGTAAATCCATATCCACCCATATCTTCAGGCAAAAATAGCAAAGCTAATTGATTATCTACAACGAGTTCTCTCAATACATTTTCAAATGTATCAGGTAAGATCACCTTACCGTTAATTAACTTTGCACCAATTTCATCCCATTCCAATGATCTTTCTTGAACATTATTTCGATCCAATACTTCTTTCAATGTGGTTAATACATCATTTAACAGATTTATTTTATCAGTATCATGTTTTAAAACAGAGGTAAATATATCGAAAAAATCAAAATTGGAAAATTGAGTTTCATTCTCCACATTTTAAAAAATGCATCTATATTTAATCAATTCTAGCAAATAGTACAATATAGCTTGTTATATAATCTTCTATTGACTAAACTTCTAGATGATATGTTTTTATTCTTCATCAGCTGATTCAAGATACATTCGATTGTTTTCTTCATCAATTATT
>JAOUKW010000558.1 GCA_029882335.1 Candidatus Heimdallarchaeota archaeon
ATTAGATAAAGGAATATTTGTTTTCAAAGGTGGATTTATTCAGGTTCTAATTATCGAAATAGATAATGTGGAATTGTCGAGGAATTTTTCAGGTTTGAAGATATTTGCAAACGAACAAATAAGAAAGAAAACCATGACAGAGGCAATAAGAAGTGACAATATCTTTATTAAATCTATTGCATATTTTTTATACAAGGAAGAATTGATTGCATTGTCAGAAGCAGAAGGAAAATCGATATCACCAACATCATTGAGTATTAAAAGTGCAGTAGAGACCATTGGTCTATCCAAGGTGATAGAAGAAGTTGGTTTAACCAAGGTGATGGAAGAAGTTGGCCTAAACAAAGTAATAGAAGAAGTTGGCCTAAACAAAGTAATAGAAGAAGTTGGAATAGAAATGCTTTTCAAACATCTAACTGAAGAACAAATGGATCAACTTATTAAATTACGTAAAGAACAGAAAAAATAACAAGTAATCAATTAAAAACTAATGATATTACCATGAATGTATTTACAATATGTATAATTGATTTAAATAATGGGACATTACTTAATATACTTAAAATAAATATATTTCCTAGTCTAGTTAGAGATAAATCTTTACTAGAAGGACTAGGTCATCACCTATCTACTTAGAAAAGACAACCGAAACTCAAAAATTGTCTCAAAAACAATCAATGAGAAGCCCTATTCTCCCTATGAGAAACATTAGTCAGTAAATAAATCTCAATGATTTCTTTGCGAGTGATCTACTAATGGAAAAAAACATGGAAAACCTGACTTCAATGAATCCTCAAGGGAAGAGAAGCGGTAAGAAAGCACGGATTGAAATTTCTGCTGATTCAAATGATCTACGGGTCATACAGAAGTCTGGTGACGACTGGTAGAGAAAGGGCTGAACGTGTAGTACGTAATACAATTAATTGTAAATACAAAAAAGATTATGAGTCATAGTCTCAATTGTCAACTTACTCGAATTTGGATTGACATCAGTCTGTATTTTAAATATATGATTTTTCAAAATTAGATTATTACCTATTATATCAAAGGATATATTGTTTAATTTAAGTATGTCCCAAAATAGATTTTCTAAATTCTTAACCTCCTAATTCTATTTTTGTGGTTGTACCACAAAAATTGACACAACAAGGATTTATGCTTGTTGTGATTTTTTCTATCTCGAATAATTGGATACTGGAGCTTTACCTCTCCAAACACATGCTCTACTTCTGCCCGAAGATAGATTTTATTGTTTCTACGATACAATCCAGGTATTTTTCTCTGTTGTCTTACAAGTAGATCTATGGGACTGGAAGTTCCATGATCTACTGAATTGGATTTGCAAGGAATAACTGGTGTGATTCCTTCTTGGGTACACCACCCAATGATTTTATTATCCCAATAAGCCTTATCTGCATGAAAACGTTTTATTTTGCGAATTAGACGTTTAGATGTTCTAACTAGCAATGGCCCAAGAGCTTTGGAATCATATTTTTCTATTTTTGAAATATAAATTCCAACAATAGCCCTGCTGGGCAGTGCTATTGCAAGATGTACCTTGCGAAACATTTTGGAATTCTTGGAAAGATAACTTCTTTGCCATTTTATGTACCTCCATACACTTCCAGATCTTATTTCAAATCCAGAGCTATCTACAACTAGATCCTCAATTGAGAAATTACTATCCTCATAGCCAATTCTCTTGATCCAACTATTCAGGTTTGCCTTGCTAACCTGCACCCACATTCGATGGAATGTGCTTTTTGAGGGTATTCGGGTTAAATAACCCTCTTCAATTAGAAAGTCACAATAGTAAAGCTTAGGGGGAAGGTCTCTCCAAACAATGTTTTGCGATCGTGCAAATACACAAATCGCTACAATCACCCATCGTAGACCAATTCTTGGTCTGCCATATTTTGTTATTATTTTTGCGTCTGGGAATTTAGGTCTAAGGATAGCTTCATTTGATGTTATAAATTCTTGTAATACGTGAGGATTGATGGTTTGTGTTGGTAGCACTAGCCAACTTCAACCCTCACTTCTTTTATCTAGTTCGATTCTAGCTCAGATTAAAGAATCAAATATTGATTTCTGATAAACCAGAAATCATTGAGCCTATCGGCTCAACGTTATCAAAAAATATTTTGGGACAAGCTT